>JBEPWB010000094.1:0-1605 GCA_041642635.1 bacterium | reverse complement strand
TCTCTAAGTGATGAAATAGTCGTAGTTTGAATAGATGAAAAAACTTATGAAAAATTTGGTTTTCCATTTTCAAGATCTTATTATGCGACTTTAATAGAAAATATAAATGCTTGAAATGCAGAAGTTATATGATTTGATATCATGTTTGCAAATGATAATAAGCAAGATCTAGAATGAGATAATACTTTTGCTCAATCTATTAAAGACGCTTGAAATATAGTACTTTGATCATCAACTACTACAAAAGATTTTGGATGAAAAATTCGTTGAGTAATAGAAAAACCATTAGAAAAATTTTTGACTTGAAGTTTAGCATACTGATTTTATTCTCCTAATATTGATAAAAGAACTAGAATTGCCAGCTCTATTTATCCGGAAATGCAAATTTATGATTATGATGAAAACTTATCAACATATAATCATTTTTCAATAGCTTTATTAAAAGCATATTATTCAAAAATTTATAATCAAGATTATATTAATTATAGTGAATATAATGATTCATTTTATAGTATAAAACCATGATATCAAGTACCTTTTAAAAGCAGTAATTCAAATTCCATATTAATAAATTATGTTCCACTTCCAAACCCTTCTACATGAAAAATTTCTAATTTTACTTATTTTTCGTTTTTAGATGTTTATGAAGGAAAAATAAACCCAACTGCCTTTGAGTGAAAAATTGTTCTTATTTGAGCTACTGCAAAGTGAATTAAGGATACTTTTATTACTTACAATTGAATCGAATACTGAGTTTTTGTTTTAGCTAATGCAGTTAATACTATTCTTACAAAAAATTATTTAATTGAATTAAATTATTTGGTAGAATTTTTTCTAATATTTTTATTAATTATTTTATCTGTTTATTTTAACCTGTCTCGTTCTTGATATGTTTTACTTTTTTCTAATATATCAATATCATTGATTTTTTTGATAATATTTCCACTTTTAGTTATAGTTTTTACTCCGTACTTACTTAATTATTTAGCACATTTATTTTTTGCTCTTATTATATCTCTAACGCTATCAAATACTGTTAAATATCTGATAGAAAATAAAAATAAAAATAAATTAAATAAAGCTCTGTCAGAATATGTTTCTGCTGCTATTGCTGATGAAATAATATCAAATTCTTGAAAGCTAAACTTAGACGGAGAAATAAAAAAGTTAGCAATATATTTTTCAGATATTGAATGATTTACAACTATTTCAGAAAAATTTAGACCTCATGAATTAGTTGCTTTTTTAAGAGATTATTTATCAAATATGTCAAATATTATAATGGATCAAAAATGATTTATTGATAAATACGAGTGAGATGCAATTATGGCTTTGTGGTGATCATTTATAAATTATGATAATTGATGATATTATGCTTGTTATTCAGCGCTAGAACAACAAAATAAATTAAAAGAGTTGAATATAAAATGGAAAAAAGATTGATTTAACGAAATAAAAGCAAGAATTGGTATTCATATATGAGAAGCAATTGTTTGAAACATATGATCAACTTGAAGAAAAATGGAATATACTGCTCTTTGAGATAGTGTAAACTTGTGATCACGTTTAGAATGAGTAAATAAGCATTATTGAACTTATATTTGT
>JBEPWB010000093.1:0-1786 GCA_041642635.1 bacterium | reverse complement strand
AGAAAATGATGCAAGTCAAAGATTAGATAAATTTTTAAAAAAACTTTTTCCTAACGCTACAAGAAGTCTTATTTATAAATTTAATAGAAAAAATAAAATAAAAATAAACTCAATTGATACTGATTGAAAATTTAAAAAAATGGACAATGAGTACAAGTTAAAAGTTTGAGATGAAGTAAAAATTTTTCTTAGTGAAGTTGAATTCAAAGAATTAAATAAAATTGTAAGACCAGTCTCTGCAGAGACTGGTCTTGAGAAAAATAAACTTGAGAAAAAAGATATAGTTTATGAAGATTGAGATTTGCTTGTATTGAATAAAAATCCATGAATAAATGTTCATCCTTGAGACCATAAAACAAAAGAAACAAATATTATTTCTCAAGTTCATGATTATTTGTGAGACAAACTTAATAGTCTTACTTTTAAGCCAAGTCTTATTCATAGAATTGATAGAGAAACTAGTTGAATATTGCTTATTTGAAAGAAAAAAGAAATTCTAACAAAATTAGTTTGAGATTTTAGGGACCACAAAAAAGTAAAAAAAACTTATTACGCAATAGTTTTATGAAGATTATCAAGACCTAGCTGAACAATCAAAAAAAATCTAAAAAGAATTGAATGAGCTCAAAATGAAAACAAAGTCCAAGTTTCAGAATCATGACAAACTGCTATAACACATTATAAATTAATAAAAGAACACACTCTCAAAACAAAAGAGGGAGAATTAATTCTTAGTGAAATAGAAGCAAAAATTGATACTTGAAGAATGCATCAAATAAGAGTACATATGGCTAGTTTATGAAACCCAATAATTTGAGACAAAAATTATTGAGATAAAAAAATTAACAGATTTTTAGAGTTAAATTACTGATTAACTAGACAAGCTTTGCATGCTTGGAAAATAGAGTTTTTTCACTATGCTAGAAATAAAAATTTTTCTCTAGAAGCTAGAATAAAATATGATTTGAAGAAATTTTTGGATAAAATAAAGAAATAGATTAAGGATAATAATACCTTTTTTTAAAGATTAAGAATACAAATAAACTTGCAATTTTCCTAAAAACTATTTAAATAAACTCTAATAAAATTTTTTACTAGAGTTTATTTTTAAACTCAAAAAATATAAAAAATAATACATTATTATATAAACATAACTTATGCAAAATAAAAACACTGCATTCACGCTAGTAGAGCTAATAGTGGTAATTACAATACTAGCAATACTATGAACAATAGCATTTATCTCACTACAATGATATGCTTGAGAATCAAGAGATAGTAAAAGAATAAGTGACTTGTGACAAATAAGAACATGATTATGAATAGAACAAGCAAGAGAATGAAGAGTTCCAATGCCAGAAGAATCAGTGACAGTAACTAATTCATGAAGTAATCTAACTATTCAATGATACGCTGGAACATGAACATTAAATACTTTAAGAATAAGTGATAATGCAAAAGATCCAAGCGATAATAAATATTATACATATACTACTAATGCAAACAGAACAAAATTCCAACTAGTAACAATGTTAGAAAACACACAAACAGCATCTAATAATAATGTATTAATAACTACAACATATGCAGATTATACTAACAGAAATGCATATCCTATAGGAGAACCATTATGAACACTACTAGATTCAACAACAAAAACACCAATCCAAGAAACTTCTAGTTGAGTTATAGACTTATCAACTGATAATACGGAATATATTCCAGTATTTACAAAAGAAAATAATGAAGAAACTTCATCATGAAAGATATTATTAAATCAAATAAA
>JBEPWB010000092.1:0-1809 GCA_041642635.1 bacterium | reverse complement strand
ATTATAGAATATATAATTTTTTATATATTTCTATTATTTCTCAAACCACTCTTAAAATCAACATCAAATCACTTATTAATAAAATCAAAAACTGGATTTTCAAATATAAAAATATCAGATTTATAATCTTTATATGCTCAATATCAAACAAATCACATTCTTAAACTTCACATTTTTTTATAAATTTTGTTCAAATTACTATTGATATCTAATTCAATTATTCAAGGAAGTTTTTTAGTGAAAAAATTATTTTCATAATAAACATCATTAAAAATAGTTTTATGATATGTTCTTATTAAATTATAAAAAATATTTATATTTGAGTATTCTTCTATAGTTCAAGTTGAGCAATTAGATAAAAAATATTTTATTTTTGCATCACCTAGAATTTTTAAAATTTTTTTATTGATATTTTCAGGATTAATATTTCAAAAATGATAAATTAATTCTCTATTATAAATATTTTCGAAATTATCAATATATCAGTCACAAAATCATTTTATTGTTCAATCAGTATCAATTAAAACAGATAAATAAGATTTTAAACTATTTTTGTATCTATCAATTATTGATAGATTATTTTTTTGGGTATCATAAATAAAAGAAGTATTTCAAGAACTACAAAATGGACATTTTATAGAATCAAAAATATATTTATCCTCTAAAATATTTACAACCTGAGAACTAATTTTTCTTCATAAATATCAAAAAATATCTTTTTTAGAAGAAATTTTTTCACAATTATTGCAAGAAATATAATCTCCTATTCAATAAGCCCACATATCTTTTTCAACTTGTGAAATTTGATTTATTTGTAATTTATCCAATTTTCTTGTATCAAGTGAAATATAATTCAAACTATTATTCTGCATAAAATTATAAATTATTAACTAAAGATAATAATTTATAATGAACTGACATTAAAAAAACTTTAAAAAAGTTGTTTTTTTTAATATAATTTTAATGTAAAATAGTTATAATAAATTTATATTTAAAAATAAAAATATTGATTATGAAAATAACAATAATCGAAGATGATAAAGATTTAGCTAATTGAATAGAAAAAAAACTATTAAGAAACTGATATAATGTTGAAATATTTAGTTCAAAAAATGATACTTTCTCAAACCATAAAATCGAATCTAATGCATATATTATAGATTTAAATTTGTGAGAAAATGAAACAGAATGATTTGATATTATAGAATGGTTAAGAAAGTCTAAAAATATAAAATCTCCAATAATTATTACATCAGGATATTCTGAGACAGAAAAAAAAATTTATTGATTAGATATTTGAGCTGATGATTATTTATCAAAACCATATTTTTTGGAAGAATTATTAGCTAGAATTAGAGCAGTATTAAGAAGAGATAGTGATAATAAAACTAGTATTATAAAATACAAAGATATAGAATTTGATTTAAAAGATCAAAATGTGATTTCTAAAGAATATAAAAAAATAAAATTTACAAAAAGAGAGTTAATGATTATTGAATTTTTTATACTTAACAAAAATAAAATAATTCCAAGAAACGATTTAACTGTATCAATTTGGTGATCTTATGATTGAATTTGAGTTACAGACAACACTATAAATGTAACATTTTATAATTTAAGAAAAAAACTTTGAAAAGAGTTTAATTTGATAACATTAGTGTGAAAATGATTTATTCTAAAAGACTAAAAAAACCTTACATAAAAGTAAGGTTTTTTTTAGTTAATTAATTAAATAATTTAGGAGGATTAGATTGTATACGAGGATCATATTGAATAATAAACGCATCTAAGTATTCTCAAGAATCTAGT
>JBEPWB010000091.1:0-2205 GCA_041642635.1 bacterium | reverse complement strand
AATAGTCCAGTTTAGAAATTATAAATTATTAAATAAATTATGGAAAAAGAAACATTTATGTATATATCATCTATTGGATGGAGTTGAATATCAGCAATATCAACTTTTTTAGCAGTTATAATTGCTTTAGCAATGCCTTTTATTTTAGAATATAGAAAAAATAAAAATATATTAAAAATAATAGAAAAAGAATATGAAAGTAATTATAATTTGATAAAAAATGCTAACAATACATCTAATAAACAATTTTCAAACGTACAAAATGATTTTCCTGAAATAAATATAGATGGTTTAACTATTGAATATAAAATAAATACATTATTTAATATTAATTTAATAAATTGGGATTTGTATAAAAATATTTTAGCATCAAGTAATTCAGATAAATATTTATATTATCAAGAAAAAAACAAGGTGATACAAGAACTAAAAGAATATGCTAAAAAAATCAAAAATAATTCAACTAATAATATTAGTGAAAAAGAAATGTATATTATAAATGAAAGAATATTTATAGATCAATTAAATAATTTTGAAAATAACTAATAAACTATGACACAAATAAAATCACATATTCCAAAATTAAGATTTTCAGAATTTTCTTGTGAATGGGAAGAAAAGAAACTCTGAGAAATCGCTACTTTTTCAAAATGAAAATGACTTTCAAAAAGTGATATAATGGAAAATTGAAAATATAAATGTATCCATTATTGAGAGTTATTTACTAAATATTGACCTAAAATAAATAATATATTCAGTAATACTAATATTGAATGAAAGTTAGTTTTTAGTGAATGAAATGAAACTTTAATGCCTACTTCTGATATTACACCAAACTGATTAGCTACTTGAAGTTCTATATTTGAAAAAAACGTTATATTATGATGAGATATATTAATAATAAAAAGTAATGTAATTTATAATTTATTTTTTTCTTATTATATCTCTTCTCACAAAAATGATATTATGAGACTTGTTTCTTGAAGCACAGTTTATCATTTATATGGTTCTGATATGAAAACATTAAAAATTAATTTACCTTCATTTCATGAACAACAAAAAATTGCTTCTTTTTTATCATCAGTTGATGAAAAAATAGAAAAAATTAAAGAAAAAAAGAAAAATCTTGAAGATTATAAAAAATGAATATCTCAAAAATTTTTTAGTCAGGAAATTAGATTCAAAGATGAAGATTGAAAAGAGTTTGGAAGTTGGAAGAATATAAAGTTATGAAAATATTTGAAACAAAAATCTATTAGAAATAAAGAAAATCAAGTTAAGTTAGTATTAAGTATAAGTAATAAGAAATGATTTATTACTCAATCAGAGCAATTTGATGGCTATGAGGTAGCAAGTAAAAATCTTACTACTTACAAAATAGTAAAAAAATGAGACTATGCTTACAATCCTTCAAGAATAAATGTAGGTTCTATTTCAAGATTAAAGAATTATGATACTTGAATAGTAAGTCCAATGTATATAGTTTTTGAATTATTAGAATGAATAAATCCTATATTTTTTGATAATTTATATAAAACTTATAATTTTATACATTTAATTAAAATTTGATGTTCTGGTAGTGTAAGAGATAGCTTAAATTTTGAAGTTATGGCTAATTTCAAAATAAAATTACCTCCTATTTTAGAACAACAAAAAATAGCAGATTTTTTATCTTGAATAGATGATAAAATTGAAAATGTAGATAATGAAATAAAGAAAATGGAAAAGTTCAAAAAAGGGCTTTTACAAAATATGTTTGTATAATAAATAAAATAAATAATGAAAACAATATTAGATTTATCTAATGAAGAGTTAAAAAAATATTTTCTTCAAAGTGATAGTTATATTAATTTTGATATACCTATTTATTTTGATTTTTCTAATTTGTTTTCAAAATTGATTAAAAAGGTTTGAAGTTCAAATATTAATGTTTTTAGAAGTAATATTAAACCTAGAGATTTAGAATGAGTTAATTATATACTATTAAGTAATAAAAGTTTAAAATATGATTGGAGACAATTTCAAATTATACATCCATTATTATATTTAGAAATGGTATATTTATTTTCTAATAATGAGAATTGGAAATTAATAAAAAATAAATTTAATGAATTCAAAAATAATTGATATATAGATTGTAAAAGTCTTCCAAATATATCATTAGATAAAGAATCAAATAAAGCCACTCAAGTAATAAATTGGTGG
>JBEPWB010000090.1:0-2616 GCA_041642635.1 bacterium | reverse complement strand
ATTAATTGAGAAATTGATGAAATTCCTTTTGAAGCTACAAAAGTTGATCTTGGTTGAGCTTACGCTTATATTTGGAAAAATGAACAAGATAATTTTTCTATGCAAATGGTTGAGCTTGATAATGAGAATTGAACTAATGATTTTACTTTTGAAGCCAATGTAGAAGGTGAAAATTATGTTTTTTCTATTATTTGAGATGACACTTTTGACCAAACTTTAATCGCTGAAAAATATCCAGAAAGAGAATCTGCTTTTTGAGTTAATTATGATAGAATGACTCGCGGTAATTTTATTCTAAAAAATATTATGCTTAGTGCTGAAAATAGATTAGCTGAGTATTTTAAAGAAAATAAATGATACAATGATTCTCAAATATCAGATGAATTAAGTTGAATAGCTAGATTATTTTGAAGAGATACTATTGACAAAGTAACATATGAAGACTTCAAAAATGCTTATCCAGAAATACTAACTTCTCTTTCTTATCTTAATCAAAATGAATTCCCTGATTTACACATGGTTGGGCTTACTGAAAGTACTTCACAAAATACAGAAAGAATTGGTATTGTAGCTGATAGACATGCAGAAAATGCTGATAAATACGCTGAAAATGCTGACAGATTAAACCAAGAGGCTGATAGATTAAACGATATATCAAACAGACTATCAAATATTAGAGAAAAGCTTTGATGAAATGAATAAATTTTTGCTTATAAAAATTTAATATGATAAGATATTATAGTAATATAGCTATAATATCTTTTTTTATGGTTGAATCTCCTAATAATAATTTTGAAAATATTAATAACTCTGAACAAAATGAGGTTTCAGAGTTTTTGGAGTCTATAAATAATGACCTAGAATGAATATCTCCAGAACTACAAGAATTATCACTAAAACAAATAGAAAAATATAACAGTTCTCCAAAAGAAACAAACGATGAATATGATTTACTTGATTCTATTGATGCTATAAAAAATATAGAATCAATGGAATGATTAAATGACTGATATCAAGAATTTTTAAATTTATTAAAAAATTCTAATGATTTAGATGATTTATATTTATTAATTATAAGTAAAAAAAATCATATTGATAATTACATTTCTGAAAACTGATTTCCTATAAATCAAGAAACACTAGATGCTTTTAATAGTCAATTTTGAATAGATGTAGAATCAAATTTTAAAACAGAAATTAAAGAAGAATCAGATGAAGAAGAAAGAAGTTTGAATGAAGAAGAAAGAAGCTTGAATGAAGAAGAAAATCAAAAAGATGCAATTGAAAATAAAAGTGAAGCTAGAGAAAAAACTCAGGAAGAAATAAATTCTATAGTTTCATTAGCTGATGAATTAGAAGAACATAGATGAAGATTTTTATGAATTACTTATGAATGAAAAAATATTTTTGATATTATTTGAGATTTAGAAAAAAGTGATTTAAATAATCAAGAAATATATGTAAATCAACTAGAAAAATTATTAACACAACAAAATTTAAACAAAATTCTTGATATAATTCAAGAAATAGATGCTGAAAATCCTACAAATAAAGAAAGTTTATATTCAAAATTTACAACAAAATTAATAGAATATAATAATAGTTTTTATTCAAAAATTGCTATTTATGAATGAGTCGAAGAAAAAGAAGAACCAAAACCAACATTAACACCTTCAGAAACAGCAAGAATTTATTGAGCATTAGATACTGAAAACCCAACTATTGAATGAAATATTTATAAAAACTGAGATATAATTGTAGATGTTTCAAAAATTCCACCTGAAAGATTTCTTTGAGATGAAAATTTTAGTATTTGACTAGATTTGCCGATTTGAGATTTTTACCCTGCTATTCTAGAATTTGAGAGAAAAAAACAAGATATAGTTCCAAAAATAAATTCTATAGATGTTTTAATGCAAAACAAAGATTATATTGATGACATGCTTGATTCTAACTTGAATATTACTCAAATAAAAACAAATCTGAAAAATATTTTGAATATTGATACTAGTTTTATAAACACAGCTGATGATTTGAGCAAAAATAATTTGAATCAATTAAAACAAAACTTAAATCAAGAACTAACAGTGGCAGAAAGAGATTTTCAAAATTCTCTAAGACAAAAGATTAACGAGTACAGAAGAAAAATAGAAAAAAAAGATGCCTTAGCTCGTGAAACTCTAGATTTTTTGAGATCAATTGGTTTTGATCAAATACCACAAAGTGTTACAAATAATGTTATAGAACAATTAAATTCTAGCTCTGGTCTTAGAACGAGCGCTTGACTTACTGAAAATATTGATTTTAAAAACGGTATTTTGTGAACTAATAGTGATTTTGACGAGAATAATATTACTTCTCAAGAAAAAGCAGATTTTGCAAAAGTATTTAATATTATGATTGGATGAGATGAAAACTGACCAATAAATATTGATGCAATTCTAAACTCTAGATGAGCTCCAATTAGTGATTATACAGTTTTTCAAAATCATCTTGAACAAAATAATCTAAAAGATGTATGATTTGCAAACAAAATTATGATAGATAATTTGAGAAAAAATAATTCATCGGAAGAACAAAAAAATTAAGCAAATTGCTTAATTTTTTTGTTTATTT
>JBEPWB010000089.1:1447-2762 GCA_041642635.1 bacterium | reverse complement strand
TCTCATTATCAAGCTCAACCATTTGCATAGAAAAATTATCTTGTTCATTTTTCCAAATATAAGCGTAAGCTCAACCAAGATCAACTTTTGTAGCTTCAAAAGGAATTTCATCAATTTCTCAATTAATAAATTCAACTGGAACAGCATTTTCTGGAATACTAGTTTCACTAGCTTCAGCCACTGACATAACATTCAGAGAAGTAGCAAGAGCAAGAGTAGACAAAGCAACTCAGGTTCTAGTCTTGCAAGCTTCGACTAATTTTTCCATAGCTGATTTATCATTACATTCAGCAGTTTCAATGTTATTATTCACATCTAAATTTTTAGGAGAATTATTAAGATTATTTTCCATAATAAAATAATTATTATTAAATTATTCTTAGTATAAAATAAAAAAGGTGATTTGTCAAATTTGATTAACTATCGAATAAAATAACTCTGAAACCTCGTTTTGTTCAGAGTTATTGATATTTTCAAAATTATTATTAGGAGATTCAACCATAAAAAAAGATATTATAGCTATATTACTATAATATCTTATCACAATTATTTTTATTTGGCAAAAAATCAATTATTCTCAAGAAAGTTTTTCTCTAATATTTGATAATCTGTTTGAGATATTGTTCAATCTATCAGCATTTTGATTTAATCTATCAGCATTTTGATTTAATCTATCAGCATTTTGATTTAATCTATCAGCATTTTGATTTAATCTATCAGTATTAATTTCAATTCTTTCTGTATTTTGTGAAGTACTTTCAGTTAGACCAAGCATGTGTAAATCAGGAAATTTATATTGATCTAGATAAGAAAAAGAAGTTAATATTTCAGGATAAGCATTTTGAAAATATTCATATTGAGGTGCAGTTAATCTATCCCTAGTCATAATTCAGGCAATTCATTCTAAAGTCCTTTTTATTCTACCTTCATCATAACCTTCAACATCTCTCATATACTCAGCTAATCTATCTTCAGCACTAAGCATAATATTTTTTAGAATAAAATTACCGCGAGTCATTCTGTCATAATTTATTCAAAAAGCAGACTCTCTTTCTGGATATTTTTCAGCGATTAAAGTTTGGTCAAAAGTATCATCTCAAACAATTGAGAAAATATAGTTTTCACCTTCTACATTTGCTTCAAAAGTAAAATCATTAGTTCAATTCTCATTATCAAGCTCAACCATTTGCATAGAAAAATTATCTTGTTCATTTTTCCAAATATAAGCGTAAGCTCAACCAAAATCAACTTTTGTAGCTTCAAAAGGAATCTCACCAATTTCTCAATTAATAAATTCAACTGGAACAGCATTTTC
>JBEPWB010000089.1:0-1437 GCA_041642635.1 bacterium | reverse complement strand
TTTTCTGGAATACTAGTTTCACTAGCTTCAGCCACTGACATAACATTCAGAGAAGTAGCAAGAGCAAGAGTAGACAAAGCAACTCAAGTTCTAGTTTTGCAAGCTTCAACTAATTTTTCCATAGCTGATTTATCATTACATTCAGCAGTTTCAATGTTATTATTCACATCTAAATTTTCAGGAGAATTATTAAGATTATTTTCCATAATAAAATAATTATTATTAAATTATTCTTAGTATAAAATAAAAAAGGGAATTTGTCAAATAAACAAAAAAAAGAAAGTATAAAAACTTTCTCTCTTATCCTCAAAAATTATCAATAATAAGTCTAATTATAAACCAAGCCAAACTAGCTATTACAAATCACATTATTGCCATAAAAATAGTGTTTTTTCATTTTGATTTGTCTTGTTCAATAGATCAAAAAAGTATTTGATATCATCAAATTATAACAAAAATTACTGCTATAGTTCAGGCAATTCACATTCAAAAATCTATAAAAGATCTAAGAACTCAAGGAATATCGTCAATACTTATTTCTCATCTTCTTACTTGGTCTTGAGTTAATCAAGCTCAACCAAAAATACCAGCATCATCAGCTGCTTTTGCTTTTAATAATCAAGAGTTATAATAAAAAAAACCAATTATTAAGTAAAAAAATTTTTTCATTTTATTTTGTTATATTATAATTTTCAATATTTCATACATTTTCTAATGAATCTAGTTTTGGATTGTAATAATCTGTTAAAAATTTTACTAATTCTTGTTTTGTTAAAGGTTCAGATTTTATTCAAATATTATCTAGACCAGTTTTTATTCAGTTTGCTCTAGCGTTTAGTCATTTTTTCATTTTTGAAAAATTTCTAAGTTGCATTTTTATATTTGTTAAATCTTGTCATCAGTTTATTGATTTCCAAAATGTTTTAAAAACTCAGAAAAAACTATCATCTTTTACACTCTTGTTTCAATCCAGATCAAAAGGAATAACTATATAAAATTCTTTTTTCATTATTTGAGCAACTTCAATTAATTTTCTCAAATATTCTATATATTCATAAGTTTGATTTTGTAAAAGGGGGTTTTTTTGGTTGATCGCTTTATCGTTTAGTTTTGATAAATAAGACTCAATATCTAATTTTTTTGATCTAATAATTATTTGCAAAGGAGAATCTAGAGAATTTAAAAATCTCTGAAAACTCATAATAATAGCATCTTGTTCATCTGTGTTTTTTAATAAAAAATTTATCGTAGAACATTTCATTACTAATCTAGCACTACTGTCTTTCATTATCAAAATATTTTCTTTTATTCATGAAAAAGGCAAATATCTCTGAGTAGAACTATCTGGATGCTCTTTTTTATTTGTTTTTACACTCACTTTTTTTATTTTATGTTTTAAATTTTGTTTAGATTTTCTTCCAAATCTTTTATTTTATC
>JBEPWB010000088.1:0-2786 GCA_041642635.1 bacterium | reverse complement strand
GATTCAAAAAAAGTATTTATATATTCTTTTGAATCTTTCATATTTGTTCCAATCATTTTTGATAATCAAAATCAGCTTATTCAATAAATTACTCAAAAATTTACAGCTTTTGCAATTTTTCTTTCGTTACTTGTTATTACTTTGTCTGGGAATAAAAATTCTCATGTTTTGTGATGAATATCATGATTATTTTTAAATGAATCTAACAAGTTTTCATCTCACGATAATATTGCTAAAATTCTTACTTCTACTTGAGAATAATCGATTGCAATAATTTTTCATCACTCAAATCTAGAAATAAATCAAGCTCTGATTTCCCCAGCAATTCAATGACTTGATGGAATATTTTGCAAGTTTGGATTAGTACTAGAAAGTCTTCAAGTTGTAGTCACAGTTTGGTTGTATGTAGTGTGTAAAAAATCATCAGAGTCTAATAATTTTGTTAATCATTCTACATAAGTAGATAATAATTTTGAAAAATGTCTATAATCAACGATCATTTGAGCAATATCAAATTCGTGAGCTAATTCTCATAATACTTCAGCATTTACACTGTATCAAGTTTTAGTTTTTTTTCATTTTGGCAAAGCAAGTTTATCAAATAATATTTCTCAAACTTGTTTTGGTGAATTTATATTGAATTCTCAGTCGGCTTTCAAAAAAATTTCTTCTTTTAATCTCGTTATTTCTTTTTTTAATAATTCTCAAATTTCTGCTAATTTTTTCTTGTCTATTTTCACCCCGTCTAATTCCATATTTATAATCACATCCATTAGTGGAATTTCTATATTTTTTAGAATTTTGTAATCTAAAATACCTTCTTTTTTGTGATTATCAAATATTTTTTTTGTTATGTAAACATCTTCAGCTGAATAATTTGCTGCAATTTTTAGATCTACATCTTTAAAATTTATTTTTGATTTATCTGTGATACTTGAGTAATCAACCATACCATAATCAAAGTCATTATTAGCAATTTTATCAAGACTTAGAGATCTTGCTCAAGGTTTTTTTATATATTCACCTATGAGTGTATCATAATATTTTGCCATTTTTTATTTTTAAGATTAATTTTTCTGACACTATTATATATAAAAACAAAAAAAGACTAAATTTTATTTAGCCTTTTTAATGAAAAATTATTATGAAATAACTTCATCAATAACTCTAGAGTAATCAAAAATATCTTGACCTTTGAAAAATCTGTTTAATTCGATTTTTGCAGTTTCTGGAGAATCAGAAGCGTGAATAATATTTGCGTCAATAGTTAACCCAAAATCACCTCTAATTGAACCAGGTAAAGCTTCACTAGGATTTGTAGCACCAGTTAAGTTTCTAACTGTAGCAATAGCATTAGCACCAGTTGCAGCAATAGCAACAACAGGAGTTCTTTGCATATATTTTACTATATTAGGAAAAAATGGTTTATCAGCTAAGAAATCATAATGTTCATTAACTATGCTATCATCTAATTGCATCATTTTTAACCCACTAATTTTTAATCCTTTGTTTTCTAATCTAGAAGTAACTTCACCGATTAAACCTCTTTCAACAGTATCTGGTTTTAATAATATTAATGTAGTTTCCATAAATATTTTTATTATTATAAATTAAATATGGCCACATTATATCTAAAAAATATTATTTGCAAGGTTTTGTTTTAGTAATTTATTTGCAAAATTTTTTACTAAAAATATAATCAAAATGTATTTTTAATCCCCTAAAAAAATAATTATGAAAAAAAGTTTGTATTTCAGTCTAGAATTTATGTTTGCAATGTTTTTGTTATCAACATTTGCAATAATTTTATCTAATTATATTTTTGAAAAAAACACTAGATTAGAAATAAAAGATTACATCCAAACATTGGAATATTCAAAATTTTGATGAGAGGAAAATTATAAAATTCTAAATGAAATTCAAAGAGAACAAACCGCTACTTTTTTAGAAGATTTAAAAACAACTAATCCAGAATATATAGAAGAAATCAGAAAAAAATTAAATATGCAAGAAGAAGAAAAAAATATTTTTACTGATGAAGAAATAGATGCTCTTTATAATTCTTGATATATGACTTGAAGCACTGACTCTGATTATTCTATTATAGAATTTTCAAGTTATGATTGTGAATTTTGTTATGATTTGCATGAACAAATTGATTTTTTTGATCTGAGTGAAAATAATGATTTTTCATATTATTTAAAAAATATGTCAGATATAAATGATGAAAATATTTTTAACCTGAGTAAAAAAATCTCTTGTATTAATGATAATGATTTTAAAAAAGAAGTTTTTAATAATTCTTGAATTGATGAAAAAAATATTTTTGTAGATGATTATATTCAATCAAACAATCTTGATTTATCAGAATGTATCAATTCTGAATCTACGACTCAAAATCTGCAAGACCAATTTTGACAAGGAATTTATTTATGAGTAGAAGTTTTACCAACTATTTTTGTTATAAATAATTCAACTTGAGAATATTCAAAAATAGAATGATCAGTTTCAGAGGAAGAATTTTTACAAAAAATAGAAGAATTAAAAAATTCTAATTAAAAAAAAACTAACAAAATAATTTGTTAGTTTTTTTTTATGGTTCTATTTGTCATCACCTGTAAACTCAAAAAGGTTCTTTTAGTCATTCTGGAATTGGAGAATTACGTACCAAGTAAGTAAAAGAACAATAAAAAGTATTCACAATATCTACATAAAAATTATCACTCGACATAATACATCAGTTTGCAACTCAGACTTTGTATTGTTCCAAAGACGGAGCAAGTGTA
>JBEPWB010000087.1:0-2903 GCA_041642635.1 bacterium | reverse complement strand
TTTTTATGATTAATGTTATGTTTTTTCAATCATTTTTTAGTATTGAATATGCTCTTCATCAAACATTTATCAAAAAAGTTATAAATTGTCAGTTTTTAAAGATTATTTCTTTTTCTGCTTCAAAAGTAAGTTCATAAATATTATGAGTAAGATTTTTTTTGTCTTTTAATTCAAATAGTTGTATCACTTGTTTTTTTATTAAAGTTTATTTCTACTTATTTATAATAATTTTTTAATTAAATGCAAAATAAAAAAGCAGCCATTTTGACTGCTTTTTTTAATGTGATTAGCGTATAAAAACCTCTGGAAGAATTTTACTAAGTTATTCGTTCTAAAGTATTTTGTATTTCTTCCACAGACTTATTGACTGCCAATGTTCTGTAAAACTGGTTGCGTTTTTCTGGGTCAGGAATATATTTTTTTATTCCTGCTTTTTTGCAACGCTCTTTAACTTGTTCCCATTCGCAGTGAGTAAGTTCCGGTAGTTCAGCTTCTAGTTGTCCACACATTTTACTTCTCCTTTTTTTCATTGTTTATTCATAAATAATTTTATGAACGTTTTTTAGTATATTAATTTTACTTTTATTTGTCAATATTTTATTTCATTTCAGTATTTACAATTTAGTATTTTGTGTTTTAAATATTTTTATGTTAAAATTTATTTATACATTTTATTTTTTAAAAGTTTTAAATGAAAAAAGTACACAATATTTTTATAGTTATAGCTTTAATATTGGTTTGAGTGTGATTTTTTTGAAATAACATAGTTGCAAATTATTCAACATATGATGTTTCTGAAAATGTTGATGTTCCGAATAAAAATAAATTAGATTTATTTTTAAATAGAGTTTTAGAGGCAAGAAAAGATTTTTCTAGTGAACAAAATTATTTAGTTTTTGTTTCAAAAGTAGAAAAAAAACTTTCCACATTGAATAATAGATATTCTTCAAACCCACAAATATGAGCAATGTTGGGTTATTTAGAAAATTGAGTTATTAGAATAAGAAATATTTCTAATCAAAATAATGAGCTTGATGATTTTTTTTGTGATTTATTCTGAGATTGTAATGATTGAACTGTTACAGTAGATGCTCCATATAATCCAGGTAATCCAATAGATTCTCCTGAAGGATGAAATAATGATGATACCTGAAATGAAAAAGATAATTCTTCTAATAATGATTTAAAATTAGATTCTTCAAGTATCTCTTCAAATTGAATAGTTTCGTGTAAATTTGAATGAGAACAAGATACTTTATCTATAAGTTGAAAAAAATGGTGTGAGTATGCTAGAGATAAAAATAAATTTGGCGATAGATTTCAAGTTCCTTCTAACCAAAAACTTGTAAGTTCAAAAGTAATAAATGGAGATTTGGATTGTAGATTTCCAAGCTACTGAAGAAGTAGAAGTTCAGAAGATATTTGTAATAACACTGATTTTATAGAATATATTGATTATATAAAATCTTCTGGGGAAAATTGATCTAGTACAGATTGATGAAATAGTAATAAAAGACCTAAGCTTGAATGTCCTAGTTGATGGAATTGGTGAAAAAGTGGAAGTACTGAGAGATGTACTAAACAGTGAGGTCATTATTCATGTCCACAAATAAATTTATTCTGAGCTCCTTCATCTAAAAGTGGACCAAGCCATTGGACAAATTCAAAATGAGATATAACTACTTGTTATTATACTTATAAATGAAAATCAGATACAGATTGAAATAACTGAAGTGTTAAAGTAAAAAATAGTGGTTTATGAAAAGTTGTTGAATATAATACTTGTTGAAGTGAAGAAAGTTGACCGAGTAAAAGAGTTTATTTTTTTGATGAAGAAAAATGGAATTCTAGAAAATCAACTGCTATAGATTGAAGTAAGTGACCATGGTTAGATTGTAGCAGTTGTTATAAATATGGTTCTCATAAAGTAAATACTTTATGTTGAAATGATAAAATAGTACAGTCAAGTAGTAATAGTTATACAAATATATCTACTAGTAGCACATCTGTAAATATAACAAAACAAAATATATCTACATGATGAGAAATAGTTACTGTTTATGGATATGTAAAATCTTGAGATAAATGTAGATATAATTATTCTACAAAATGATCTTGATGAACAGGACCTTTTGTTTCATGAAAATCATTTTCTTCTACATTTTTTGTCGATTCTAGTAGTTCAATAAAAATTAATTGTGATAGTAAAACATATAATTATAAATTTACAGAAAATTGAGGTTCAAGTTCTTGATCTAGTTCTTGATGAAATACAAATAATTGAGCAAAAGAATGTAAAATTACATTTGATGACGTTTGATATAGTTTTTGAAATCAATCAAGTTCAAATTTATGTTTAAATAAATGTAATGACTATCATAATAATGCTAGAAATAATCAAGATTATTTTTGTAAATTTGATTGAAATAATATTAAAACTTACAGAGCTTGATCATCATCAAGTTCCTCATCATCAAGTAGTTCATGATGAAGTAATCCTTCACCATGATTATGTTGACCTGCGACAATTGATTGATATAAATTATATAATGCCTCAAATGGTAGTAAAATAAGTGAAAGAAAAAATGGTAGTGTTTCTAATTGATCATTGTCATATTATCAATCATTTGTTTGTAATTCATGAACATGGAAAAAATCATGATCAGAAAGTACGACAGTAAGTTGTAATTCTTGATATGAAAAATCATGAAATAGTTGTGAAAAAAAACAAGAAACAAGAATAAGAACTAATAGAAATAGTGGATTAAACTGTAATATTGCAAAAGATCAAATTTGAAATCTTTATTATAATAAATGAAGATGTCCAGATTTAGGTTGATATAATTATTGGAAATGAGAATTAGATAAGGTTGGTTATTCAGAAGTAGAAAAACACTTTAACT
>JBEPWB010000086.1:0-2999 GCA_041642635.1 bacterium | reverse complement strand
ATAAATATTTGATGAAATAATTTTACATATGAACAAATAAATAAAAAAATAAGCTCTGTAATAGAAAATAATATTTCAAAAGATTTAACAAAAAAAGAAAATAGTTATAAAAAATTAATTAAAAAATTAGAGTCTATAAGTAGTGATTCCCTTAGAAAAATTCAATTAATTGAAATATTTGAATACTGAATCACAAAAATAAAAGAAGAAAAAGAAGAATTTTATTCAAAAGTTCAAAAAGTTTCTATCTGAAAATCTACCTCTTGAAAAGAAATATTTGCATATTATAGGTGAAATCCAGATGAGTGATATTTTTGAGTATTTTCAAATATTCATGGTTGATATGAATACTGAACTTATAATTCTGCAAAGTATATGATTGAAGAATTGCATAAATTAGAAGAAAAAACTGGCTGGTTTATAATACCAACTATAAATCCTGATTGATTAGATTATTATAAAAATAGTGAAATAAATTATCAGGCATATTTGGAATGAAGAGTTAATTCTAGAAATGTTGATTTGAACAGAAATTTTTGTACAAATAATTTTTTACTAAGAGATTATTATAAGAATTGATATAATGTTTTAACTTGAATAAATTGATGTAACAGTGAAATAGAAACAAAAAATATTGTTAAAGTTTTGAAAGATTATAAGTTTAAAAAAATAATCTCTCTACATTCACAGTGAAATGTTTTATTTTTACCTGATAATTCGTTTGATGATAATGAAGTTAGAAATTTTTGATATCAAATATCTGACGCTCTTCCTAGTTATGAATTTGAAATTGATTATATAAATCAAACTGACAAAGAAAACAAAATAAAAAGATACGAAATTGATGAATGATGATCTTGACTGTATACCTGAACAATGGAAACTTATATTTATGAAAAATTAAAAATTCCTACAGTTTTAATAGAATTAAAAAATCATGGAGAAATAGAATACAACTTAAAAAATGTGATAAAATTATTTGATGATAAAAAAATTTGACTATAATATAAATATAAATAGAATCAGACTAATGAGAATAATTCTCATTGTAATTTACAATCTTAAATATTTTTATTATGAAAGATTTACATAAAAAAGCTATAGAAGCATATATAGAAATGCTTACTATTCATATAGATACAAAAGGAAAAGATATAGATTTTCACAAAGAAAATGAAGGATTTTACGAAACTTTATTCAACGTTGCTCATAAAGTTTGAGAAAAATATACTGATTTAGGTGGTGAATTAGAATCGACATCACTAGATGAAAAAAAACAAAGAGCACATGATATTATCAAAGAATTAATTGGAGAAATTGAAAAATACAAAGAAGAAAATGAAATTTCTCTTTGAACAGAAGATTTATTAGGTTCTTTAGCTAACGATCTTGAAGATATAGAATGAAGCTCTAGAGCATTTTTAAAATAAAAAAATCAGAAAAAATACTTTCTTAAGAAAGTATTTTTTTTATTTGATTTTTTTATAAAAAATATATAATCTCACTTACAAATTATCTAACCTTAAACCCACCAAAGGAAAGAAAGATGAAATTTGTATTTAAAGCTTTTGTATTTTTTGTTTTATTCACTAATTTAGCATACGCTTGTAATAGAGAGTATGTCGAAGATATGAATAAAATAATTGTTGATACAAGAGAAAGTGTTGAAACTATAGTTGGCCAAAACATGCCAACTAGTATAGTTATTGCACAAGCAGTACTAGAAACTGGTTATGGAAAATCTCGCGCAGCGAAAGTACAAAATAACCATTTTGGTATGATGAGTCGTGGAAGTATAATGACTTATGATTCCGTTGAAGAAAATGTCCAGGCATATTTCGTCAATTTGAGTAATCATAATGCATATCGTGATCTTCGATCAAAACTAGAACAAGACGAACAAAGTATTAGAAATATTCTTGCATCTTATACACATTATTATGCTGAAGATCCAGAATATACTAACAAACTTTTGAGCGTTATAAATAGCTGTAAGCTATTGGTTTTTGATCAAGAGAACCAATATTATGCTAACCGCTAATATTTTAAAAAAGCCCTTTTTTAAAGGGCTTTTTTTTATCAAAAAAAATTGACTTTTTATATTTATTACAGATAATATAGCTCACAAATTTAAATTTTAAAAAACGAAGATGAGTAATTTGAGCTTTCCCAAAGTAATTGATGATATAAAAAAACCTATGATAGTTGCAGAATTATTAGATGAAGCTACCTCTATTGAAGAATTTGAAAATGATGAATTTATAAATTATACAAGAAATCAAGTAAAAGCAATAATTAACAAAATAATTTTTGAACAAAATGAAAATTATAAAAATTCTCAAGATTTACTATTTGCAGTTGTTGATGAATTTAATGATAATTATGTTAATAAAAAAATAAGTGCTCAAGAAATAATGAGTATAAAAGAATGATTATGACAAGAGTTAGTTGACTTAAATTTTATAGAAGTAAATAATAAAGGTGAAAATGTTATTTACATGTGAATATTAATAAGTTTATTAGTTGATATAAAAGAAATAGCTAGACCTTTAAGGGAAAGATCAGATTTGACGGCAATTCAAGAAAATATGATAAAATTAAGAATTCACAATATGATTGAAAATTTTAAATCATTAAGATTATTAAAGTCAATACTAGAAAAATATTCAGAAAGAATGGAAACTACAAAAGAAATAGTTACTCAAATTCATAGAATATAAAAAAGAGACCTAAAGGTCTCTTTTTTGTTTTAAATATCTTTAATACATCTAACTGAAAATCATATATCAATATCAAATTCGTTACGATAAAAACTAGAACTATTCCAGTCTATATGACTAGCAAAAGCCTTATCAACTGAATTACCAGCATTACTAGACCAAAGAAAAGTACGATTACCACGATACCTGTAGGTAGAAACTGAAGAGTCACGATAACCTGCTAATGGAATTTTTAGTGCATTTGCTAAGTTATTAGTATCATTTTTTGATAAACTACTG
>JBEPWB010000085.1:0-3133 GCA_041642635.1 bacterium | reverse complement strand
ATCATTATTTTCAAAATCTTGCGAATCTAAATCTAGATTTTCTTTTTCCGACATATTTTAGTAGCTTAAAAATGAATAAAATATTAAATTAAATATACTTGTTTTTTTGATTAAATCAAGCAAAAGTTAACTTTTTAAAAAAGCAAACTTTACAAAAAATAAATATAAAATAATATATAAATAAGTTATTTTATATTTAACTTTAAAAATATGAAAGCAATAATATTAGCAGCTTGAGAATGAAGTAGATTAAGGCCATTTACAAATACTATACCAAAGCCATTAATTAAAATATTTTGAAAATCAATTATAGAACACAATCTAAAACATATTTATAAATATGTAAAAGAAATAACTATAATTGTAAAATATGAAAAAGAAAAAATTATAGAATTATTAGGTGATAATTACAAATGAGTTCCTATCAAATACCATACTCAAAGTGATGAAAAGTGAACATGAGCAGCAATCAGATGACTGGAAAAAGATTTGGATGTTTTAATTTTGAATTGAGATTCTATTTTTCACAAAAAAGATTTAGAAAAAATAATTGAACACAAATGATACTGAGTACTTGTAAAAGAAGTTTCTAAGCCAGAAAAATATTGAATTTTTAAAGTAGATTCAGAAAATAATGTAAAACAAATAATTGAAAAACCTAGTGATTTTATTTGAAATCTTGCAAACTTATGAGTGTATAAATTTAATTCAAAAATTATAGATTTTGCTGAAAATATTGAAAAATCTAGTAGATGAGAATATGAAATAACAGATGCAATTAATGAGTTCGTAAATAATTTTCCATTTAAAGCAATTCCAGTAAAAAAAGAATTTATCGATATTTGATATCCTTGGGATATTTTAAGTGCAAATTCACATTTTTTAAAAAAATTAAAAAAAGAAAAAATAAAATGAGTTATAGAGGAATGAGTAATGATTAAGTGAAATATAGTTTTGGAAGAATGAGCAATTATAAAATCTTGAAGTTATATTGAATGAAATGTTTACATATGAAAAAACTCAAAAATTTGACCTAATGCATATTTAAGATGAGAAACAGTAGTTTGATCTAACTCAAAAATTTGAAATGCTGTAGAGGTTAAAAATTCATCTATTTGAGACAATACAAATGTTTCTCACTTAAGTTATATCGGTGATTCAATTATTTGAAATAATGTGAATATCTGATGAGGTTTTATAAGCGCAAACCTTAGACACGACAAAGCCAACATAAAAGTATTAGTAAAATGAAAATTAGTTGATAGCTGACTATACAAATTATGAGTAATTATTTGAGATAATGCAAAAACTTGAATAAAATCATATTCAATGCCATGAAGAATTATAGAAAACGATACTTGCACATTGCCATGAGCACTTATAAAATAAAAACAAGAATTTTTAAAAATTCTTGTTTTTATTTTATTTTAAAATTTTTTGTAAATTTTTTATAGAATATTTAGAAATTAATTTTCACCTTTCATCTAATTCTCTAGTCAATTTTAATCAAAGTAAAAAATAATTATAATTTTTAAAAAATTCTTTATTTTTTGTGTTACTAAGTTTAAGTTTTTCTAATAATTTAATAATAGAGTCTGACAATAAAATGATTTTTTCTTCATATTTAGAATCTTTAAATTCAGGTATTCTTATTTTATTTTTATATCAATTAATATTATAATTTTTAGTTTTAGAATTTAAAATAATGTTTTTTATTCGATTTGAAGTTAATTCTTTTTTTGTATTTTTGTTAGAATTATTAACTGATTTTTTTTCATTATTATGTGAATAATCAATATTTTCTATAGATTTTTTAGAAATATTTTTATCATTATTTATTTGATAACTATTACCAAAATAATAAGATCATCTACCAGCTCAACCTCATCATCAACTAGATGAAACTTTACGATCAGCTGAACAAGATTTTGCTTCTCGTCAATTTCCACCATCACAAGTCCAAGAATAATTATTTCAATTTCTACTTACTCAACTTTCTTTTCATATAGAACACAAATTTAATTTTGGAGTAGAATTAAATTTTTTCCCTTGAGATGTTCAACAAGAACCAGCAACTGAAGAATCTTGAGTAGCAAAATAAGAAAAACTATCTGTAGTAAAATTACAGATTAAATTTTCTCATAACTCACAACTAGTAAAATATTCCCAATCTAGCAAATCCACAGATTTAAAAACTTTGTAAGTAACTCCTGAAACTCAATTTTTAATTTTAAAACTAACTTCAAATAAATTATCTTTTTCTGATTTTAAGCTTACTCAATTTTCAGCTCATATTTTTACTATTTGATTAACTTTTTCTTTTTCAATATTTTCAGGCAATTCATCAATTGAAAATTCTTCCTCCAAAACTATTTTTGGCGAAGAAAAAATTCAATCCCATTTTCATCATTCTATTAACAAATCTCCTGACAATTTAACATTTCAAGATAATTCGTCATCAACTCAAGAAATATTCAAAATATTTCAAGACAAAGTCAATTTTTCTCAATCAACAAAATTATCTCAAAGAGAAAAATATTCTCAAGAAACATTTATTTGCTCTTGATTTTCTAAGTTTAAATTTATTTTTTTTATAGTTTTTACGCTTCAAGTAAAAGATTCTTCAAAATAATTATTTTCTAAAATAATTTGATAAAAATATTTAGTATCATTATCTAATCAATCAACGTAGAAAATATTTTCTTCAAATGAAATATTTCAAACAGAATTATTTAACTCTTCATCAAAAAAAATTTTTAAATTACTAGAATTAATTTCTGAGAATAAAAATCATTCATATTCTAAGTGTAAATCAAAAGAATTCTTATTTATATTTTTTATTTTAGAATCAGTTATATTAGGTTTAAAGTTATCTAGATTAAAAAATGTAGTTCAAAATAATCATAAAATTATATTATTTAATTTTTCATCTTCAAGAATTCAGTTATCAATGGAAAGATCTTCTAAAAAAGTTAAATTAATAATATTTTTTAATTCTAAATATCCTCAATTTTTTAATTTTATCAAAAAAGTTTTATAATTTCATTCTCAATCCAAAACTTCTATAGATTCAATGTTTTTTAATAATTCTTGTGAATTTTTTATTCAATCTAATAAAATTATATCATTAGGA
>JBEPWB010000084.1:0-3139 GCA_041642635.1 bacterium | reverse complement strand
CTAGTAGTGTTCATGAATATGTTTTTTCTTTTTCTTCTCTACTAAACAGTGGTATATATTCTGTTGTTGTGTTTACTGATAAATCTATATCTTCTCCATATTCTTGCATTGGAGTTTTTGTTGTTCACTCTAGTAGTGTTCATAGTTGGTATCATAGACTATACGAGTCCCTGTTTTCATAGTTTGCATACGTTTTTGGTACATAGCTAGTTTGGTTTGTTTGTCATCCATTTTCTAGCATTGATGTTAGTTGGAATTTTGTTTTATTTGTATTTGTTGTATACGTATAGAAACTATTATCTATTGGATCTTTAGCTGTATCACTTATTCTTAGTGTATTTAGTGTTCCTGTTCCAGAGTATCATTGGTATGTGTATACTACACTTCCGCTTCATACTGTTATTGCATTATCTGGTTCTGGTAGGATTCATTCTTTTGCTTGGTAGACTTGAAGTCATGTTCTTATTTGTGATAAATCACTTATTCTTTTACTATCTCTTGATTCACTCGCATATCATTGCAAAGATATAAATGCTATTGTTCATAATATTGCTAGTATTGTTATTACTACTATTAGTTCTACTAGCGTAAAACCTTTTCTGTTTTGCATAAGCAAATAATTTATATGATAATATATATATTTAAAAGGTTTATTTAAAAACCTAAGTAAAAAAAATTTACTTAGGTTTTATTTAATTCTTTTTTTACTTTTTTGCAAGTTTATTTACAGAAAAAAGCTTGACAAAGAGAGGCTTATAGTTTTAACTATTTAATCATTAACTCTAAAATTATTTCATTTACTATAAATAATACTTTGATCTGGTGAAGTTATTGCTGGAAAAACTATATCACATTTTCTAAGAGCTGAAGAAAAATCAACAGTATTATTACAAGGACAACTATTACAAACAGTGTTTCAATAAATCAAATCTCATCACGTGTATTCACAATTTAGAGTAAATTGTTCTGGTTTACAAACTCACGAATTACAAAAGTATCATCATCAACAATCCTCATCATTAGAACAAGAATTATCCAAAATTGGACATCAATTATTTTGTTCACTTCAAGAAATATTTGGACACAAATCAATTATATCTGATACTCAATCTCAGTCTGTATCTCTATTTGGATTATTTGAGTTATTTCAAGTATTATTTCATCAATCATTTCAATTGTTATCTAATGAATTATCTCAATTATCACCATTATTATCTCAAGAGCCATTATTTCAATTATTACTAAAATAATTATCTTTTTCTAGAGAATAGTCTCATTCATCTCAATTTTGACATCAGTATAAATTATTATTTATATCGCTAATAGTACAAAAATTATCATAATCTGAATTTCATACTCTAATTATAACAGTTGCTGTATTTGTATTATTTCACGAGTCAACAGTTGTTAGTTCTACTTCATAAAATCAAGGATTAGTAAAAGTGTTAGAAATATTTTTTCAATATCAAAAATTTCAATCTCAAAAATCCCAAGTATAAGAATCAATATTATCTTCACCTGAAACAATAGATTCAAAATCTACGACTAAAGGACCTTCTCACGATAACCTACTAGCATTTATTGATATTTTTGTATCTTGCACATCTCAAATATCCAAATTGCTTGAATTTCAAATATTTATATCATTATAAACCTCTCAAGTTGTTCAGTTATCAGTAATTACTCTAAGAAAAATTCTATAATTACCTTCGTCTAAAAAATTATAATTATCAATATATTCTCAATATCTTTTCGTTTCTTCTCAAGTTGTATAATTATAAAACCTCCAAATATATTGCTCATCTGTTGAAATAGAATCATTTTGTCAGATTCCAACTTCTCCTAAAAAATCATAAATATTATTTTCTGAATCTAGGTTTGATATATTACAATTTTGATAATTAGATTCTTGACAAGATTGATCAAAAATTTTCATTTGAAGTCAAAGGTTTGTATCATTTTTTTTATTGCATGAGTTTCACTTTAGAGCGACATAAGCAATACGTAAAAATTGCTCCTTAGTTATAGCTTGTTTTGGCCTTAATAATTCTCTTTGCTCTAATAATTTGGATGTTTTTTGATTACCATAAATATCATAATCCAAAACAGTATAAGTTAAAGCTTTTTGAAAATCTGGATAAAAAGAATAAACACTTCAATCATCATTTCTAGGTCAAACATCTTGTGATAAATCTTCAAAAGATTCTCATGAATTTATTCTAGCTCTAATCATCTCAGCCTCTCTATTTGTCAAAATACCAGAAGCTCTAAGAATTACTGCAATTGCTTCTTCCAAAATAATGTTATTCTCAGGACAAAACGGCACTTCTCAATCTCTTGAAACTCAGTTTTCACAAGCAGCTCAAGCATCATATCATTTTACAAAACCTTCATCGTTTGCTTTTGCTACACAGTAATAGTTTTTATTATCTTTTCAAATATCAAAAAAAGTAGCTGGAGCATCAGAATATTCTTGTAAAATTTCATAAGACACATTTGGAGAAACGCAATCTTCGCAAGAAACTTCCATAACTATGGAAACAAATTCATCACGAGTCAAAAGTCACCTAGGAGAAAAATTTCAGTCCTCATCTGGCAAAATAACTCAATTATCAAACATATATTGCAATTCTTCATAATATTCATAATTGCTGGAAATATCATCAAAAACTTGTTCAACAGGAACACTATTTGCAAAAGAATTAGCAAAAAAACTTTGAAAGAAAAATATTGAAAAAATAATAAGCGGAAAAATTAGTAATTTTTTTAGCATTTTTTTATTAATAATTGTAATTAATTTACAGCATACATAACTATTCAAGCTGCTACTGAAACATTTAAAGATTCTTTTATTCATCTCATTGGAATTATAACAATTTTATCAGAAATTTGCAAAATTTCATCACTAACTCAGCTAACTTCATTTCACATAACCAAAACAACTTTTTCTTCTTTTATAGAATATAATTCCCTAAAATCTACTGATTTTTCATCTAGTTCTACACTCCAAATCTTGTATCAATCTTCTTTTAAAATTTTTAAAATCTCTAAAGGATTTAAGTAATATTCCCAATCTATGGCGTTTTCGGCTCAAAGTGAAGTTTTAGAGATATCATTTCTAGGAGGAGTTGGAGTTGTT
>JBEPWB010000083.1:0-3322 GCA_041642635.1 bacterium | reverse complement strand
TATTCATTTAATACATATTTTATAGCATTAATTCTTGCCTTTTTCTTATCATCACTATTAATAATTACCCAAGGAGCTTTTTTTTGATCAGTATTTTTAAAATTATTATATTCAGCTAATGTGTATTTGTCCCATAATTGTTGTGAGAATTGATCAATAGGTGATAGTTTATATTGTTTTAATGGATTATATTTTCTTGACTCAAATCTTTCATTTTGCTCTTCTTTTGAAACAGAAAAATAAAATTTTATAATTTTCATACCAGAATCAACGAGCATTCTTTCAAATTTTGGCACTTCGTATAAAAATTGTTCATATTTTGATTTTGATACAAAACCCATAACAGGTTCTACTCAAGCTCTATTGTACCATGATCTATCAAAGAATACCATTTCTCAACCAGCAGGTAAGTGACTAATATATCTTTGAAAATACCATTGAGTTTTTTCTGTATCGTTTGGTTTTTCTAGTGCTGTTACTCTAGCTCATCTTGGATTTAGATACTCTCTAAATCTTTTTATTGTTCCTCATTTTCAAGCAGCATCTCTTCATTCAAAAATTATTAATAATTTTTGTCATGTTTCTTTTATATGTTTTTGTAATTTTAATAATTCTACTTGCAAGCTTATTAATTCTTTTTCGTAATTTATTTTTTTCTTTTTATAGCAAATTTTTTTGTATTTTTTTCTTTTTGACTCATCGATATCAGCGCATTTTTTAAAGTTTTTTTCTTCATATTCTTTTACAACATCAATAAGTTCTTTTTTTTCTTTTTTTATGTTATTTTCTGATTGTTCATCAATATAATCATCTATTTTTTCAAGTAAATCTTTTATTGGTTTGTAATATCTTCTTTCTTTTTTTGTAAGATTTTTTATTTTGTCTTCAAATAAATGTTCTATTTTATTTTTTAGAACTTTTATATTATCCAAATCGTTGTCATTTTTAAATTTTTCGAATAATTTTTCTGCTTCATTTAAAAATTTTTCAACTAATTCAGGTTTTAATTCAACATTATTATTGAATATTTGGTAAAATAAATTTGTCATCCTTTTTTTGTTACATAAATATACTAACCAAATTATTTTACTATAATAAAAAAATATAGTCAAAAAATTTACTTTAATTTTTTATTATTTATTTGATTGCAAATTTTTCTTGCATTTTGTTCATTTTTATTATACTTAAAATGATTTTTTATTTTTAAATTAATTAAATAATGTTAAGAACACATAACGCTTGAGAATTAACTTCAAAAAATATTTGAGAAAAAGTTACTTTATCTGGATGGGTAAGTAACAGAAGAGACCATGGATGAATCATTTTTATTGATTTAAGAGATAGATATGGTTTAACTCAAGTAGTTTTTGATCCAGAAGACAACAAAGAAGCTTGGGAGTTAGCTGATAGTTTTAGAAGTGAATATGTTATTCAAGCTAATTGAACTGTTAGATCTAGACCAGAATGACAAGAAAACCCAAAAATGGTTACTTGAGAAATTGAAATTATTATTGATGGAAGTACAAAAATTTTATCAAAATCAAAAACACCACCTTTTGAATTAGATTGACATGGTGAATTATCTAACGAAGAAGTAAGATATAAACACAGATATTTGGATTTGAGAAGACCAGCTGCTTTAGAAAATGTAAAATTTAGATCAAAATTTATCAATTTTACTAGAAACTGGTTTACATCAAATGATTTTTTGGATGTTCAAACTCCAATATTTACAGCTAGTTCTCCAGAATGAGCTAGAGATTTTGTAATTCCTTCTAGACTTCATCCAGGTAAATTTTACGCTCTTCCACAAGCTCCACAACAATATAAACAGTTATTAATGGTTGGTTGAATTGATAAATATTTTCAAATAGCTCCTTGTTTTAGAGATGAAGATCCTAGAGCAGATAGACATGCTTGTGAGTTTTATCAAATAGATTGTGAAATGAGTTTTGTTGATCAACAAGATATTTTTAATGTTGTAGAAAGTTTTTTCTTTGATCTTGTTTCAAATTTATCAGACAAAAAAATTATGGATGAAAAATTTTATTCAATGAGTTTTTCAGAATCAATGGAAAAATATGGTAGTGACAAACCAGACTTGAGATATGACTTAGAATTAGTTGATGTTATTGATATTTTTGCTAGATCTACAAATGAAATATTTGCTTCTATTGCAAGTGATACAAAAACTAACAGAATAAAAGCTCTAAGAGTTCCAAAATGAGATGAATATTTTTCAAAAACTCAAATGAAAAATTTTGAAAAATTTGTAAAACAACACTGAGCTGCGGGACTTTGATACTTTCAAATGCAAGAAGATGGTTTAAAATGACCACTTAATAAATTTTTTAGTGAAGAAGATTTACAAGAAATAATAAATATAACATGATTAGAGGTAGGGGATGCTGTTTTCTTTTGAGCTTGAGAAAAAGATACAGTTTTGAATTATATGTGAAGATTTAGAATTCATTTAGCTTGATTGATTAATGAAATTACTGAATGAAGATTTATCCCAAAAGATATTTTAGCTTTTTCTTGGATAACAGATTTTCCAATGTTTGAAGAAAACGAAATAACTGGTCAAATTGATTTTGGTCACAATCCTTTTTCTATGCCAAAATGAGGTATAGAAGCATTTGATAAAGAAAATCTTTTAGAAGTAGAATCTGTTCAATATGATTTGGCTTGTAATTGATATGAAGTTTTATCAGGTTCTATAAGAAATCACGATGTTGCTGCATTAGTTAAAGCTTTTGAAAAAGTAGGTAGAACAGAAGCAGAAGTAAAAGAAAAATTTTGAGCAATGTATGAAGCATTTCAATATTGAGTACCTCCACATGGTTGATTTGCAATCTGAATGGACAGAATAATGATGATATTAAAAGACGAAACAAACATTAGAGAAGTTTATGCTTTTCCTAAATCTGGTAAAGCTCAAGATCTTATGATGAATGCTCCAACTTTTATCGAAGAAAATCAACTTGAAGAATTACATATTAGAGTTGTTGAAGAAGATTAAAAATTTATTTTTAGAAAATTATACTAAAAGACCGGTCTCTTATGAGATCGGTCTTTTAGTTAAAAATATAATAATCCTATTATCAAGCCAAAAACAAATAAAAAACTTGCAAAAAAGTAAAAAAAGAATTAAATAAAATAGTTTAGAAAAAACTCTAAACTATTTTTTTAAACTAAAAATTATTTTATTAAGTTAAAAATAAAAAAAATGCAAAACAAAAAAGGTTTTACGCTAGTAGAACTAATAGTAGTAATAACAATACTAGCGATACTATGAACTATCTGATTTATATCATTACAA
>JBEPWB010000082.1:0-3409 GCA_041642635.1 bacterium | reverse complement strand
TAGGTTAGTTATTTTAATAGTATAAGAATCGAACTTAAATGAGAAGTTAGGTAATACCTATAAGAATATTAAAATTATTATAGTAAATTCTTTAGATTTAACAAATTTACTAAATCAATATTTCATAATAATTCTTAAAACTTTCTAATATCAAAATCTTTAGTAGTACCAAAAGAGAAATTTAACATTTTTGAGCTTTTAAATAGTGGACTTTCCTCTATTTGAAGCTCTTTTTTGTTATCTATAGAAAGTTCGCTCTTATATTTTATCTTTTGTTATTCAGTATTCTAATTCTTCATCTTTAATCATTTTAGGTATATCAATTTTTTCTTTTTTTTCTTTAAAATTAGAAACTTATTTATATTTTTTAGATTTACATCTTTTTAAGCATATTCAAGGTGTTTCTGAATTGATTATATATTATGGAAATTATAATTTTCTAAATATATCTTTAAATATAATATCTTTTTTATTTAAATCTTATTGTTCTATTACTTTAAAATCACCATAAAAAGTTACTTTATTTGAGCTTTATTATATTTTTGTTTTGACATAATATTTATATTTAAAATTTAAATACTTTTTTTATTATATTAAAACAATAGAAAAAGTGGAATGGTTTTTTATTTCCATTCGGCTTTTATGGGGGTACTTCATTAAAATCTAGTCTTTTAAAAAGTATAGTAAATAAAAAATATTATATTTTTTGATATTTAATTATACAAAAAATAAGTAACTCCTTAAAATATCAGGAGTTACTTTTAAAAAATTATATTTTTTTATTGAACTATTTAACCCACAACTTGAAAGTTTTACTATGCCATCTATTATTTGGAACACTAGATGTCCGATGGATATAAGGTGACCATCATTGAGGAATTGAATCAGAACAAAGTGAGGCATAACGTCCTTCTGCCTCTAAATAAATACTATAATTAATTCTTTCGTATGATCTAGTACATCAAGCAGGAAGTGGTAAATCTCTTGTTATTCAAGAAAATAAGATAAAATGTGGATGATTAATATACCAAGGACTTGTCCTATTAGTTAAAGGATTTTCGAGTCTTATTGTATAAGATTGAAATCTATCAAAATACAGCTCTTGTCAATCTTGATATTCTATAATCCAATTTTCTCAATTCTCAATATCTTGAAATCTTAGCTTATTATTAAGTATTAATTTATTTAAATCTGAATTACTTACTTTAGCAAAATTAGCATTTATATCATAAATATTTCATAATCATTCACTTGAATTTATTAAAGATGGATCTCAGTTAACATTAGCAATTAACGTCCAGCCTCCTCAATCAGTTGTCATATCACAATATACATCTAATGGATCAATATTATTTCAAGGATATATAGAATAAACTCAATCTCATCTACTTTTATTATTATCTAATATTTCTTTACAACTTAAAGGTAAATTTAAATATTTTTTATATAATGTGATTCAACTAAATGTTTGAATATCATTTGAAGTAAATACTGCTTTGTATTCTGTTGAATTTGTGCTTAAATCTAATTCTGTTTCACCTAATTCTTGTATTGGTATATTTGTTGTAGAGTCTAGTAATATTCATAACTTATCTCATACTGAATATAAGTCTCTTGTTTCATAGTTAGCATATGTTTTTGGTATTACATTATATGCTGTTTCTTGATTTTCCAGTAATGCTAGTAATTGAAACTTTGTTTTTACTCAGTTAGTTGAGTATGTGTAGTAAATATCTTCTAGTGGATCTTTTACATCATTATTTACTCTGATATTATTTAATACTCATGTTCATGCATATCATTGAACTATTAGATTAGTTGTTCAGCTTCATATTAGAGTCTTTGTTTCTGATGGTTCTGGTACTACTCACTCTTTGGCTTGGTATAATTGAATACCTGTTCTGATTTGTCATAAGTCTGTTACTCTTTTACTATCTCTTGCTTCACTACTATATCATTGTAGTGATATAAACGCTATTGTTCATAGTATTGCAAGAATAGTAATTACTACTATTAGCTCTACTAGTGTAAAACCTTTCTTATTTTGCATGGGTAAATTATTTATGTTGTATAATAGATTTTTTTTGGTTTACAAAAATAAACTCTAATAAAATTATTACTAGAGTTTATTTAACTATTTTTTGAAAATTTTGCAAGTTTTTTTTGTTTATTTACTTGAAAAAAAGAGAATTTATTGGTTTAATCAGTTTGTAATGAATTATCAACTTATTACTTTATTCATAATCTCAGTTCTTCCCTACTAACATCTAGAGAGTACCAAAAGAGAAATTTAACATTTTTGAGCTTTTAAATAGTGGACTTTCCTATATTTGAAGCTCTTTTTTAGTGTTTATTAAAAGTTAGCTCTTATATTTTATCTTTTGCATTTTTTTTGTAACAAATCATAAAATTTATTAATAATATAACAATCTACATGGGCAGTATAATCTGTATAAAATGACGTTTCACAACTAAATTTTAATATAGTATCTATATTTTTCAGAAGATTTTAATTTTTGTTCTATTTAATTTAAACTCAATCAGACTTGAAATTCATAAGTATTTTTATCATTAGCAGTATCTTTATTTTTTGATACTTTAGAATAAAAGTAGCTTTAAAATAAATAAATTTCAATATTTTTAATGAAAAGAAGTTTAAAAAAGACCAGCTGAAGCTGGTCAAGTATTTACTCATAAAATTTATAAAGCTTTTGAAATAAGGTTTTAAACAATAAATTATATTTAATACATTTTTTGACAAATAACATAATCTGGGATATCTGTTGTGGATGCATTACACCATCAAGGATTCGAATTTATCCATCAGAAAGAATATCAAGGTGACATTTGTGTATTCAAAGAACATGCCACTCAATTATCATCATAAGTGTTGGGTTCATTTAAAACTGATCAAGCTACAGTTGTTCATAATCAAATAGATAATCAAGAATCAAAAACAAAATTATTTCTAGTATAATTAAAATTAGACCATGACCGATTTGAGTCAGAATGATTTCATCACCAAAAATAGTTTCCACTTGATGCTATATAACAATTATTACATGCTATTCAATGATGTCACCGAGGATTTCATCAAAAACCATCATTTTGCTCATTATACCGTGCAGTAGTAACTCATTCAAATCACCGAGAATCACAAGCTTGTTTATAATTAGTTTTATTTCTTATATTTAAATTATCAGTATTTTCTACCCAAACTAAATTTGCTGCTTCAGAATGTAATTTTTGCCAAATTATAATATTTTGAATTCTATATTCAATACTATCATTAACAACTAAACTCTCATTAGCTGAACTATCTCTGAATTTAACTGATACAGTTTTTGTTCATTCTGTATTTGTTAATGTTACGTTTTTACTTGTAGTACATGTTTCCCATGTTGGTGTT
>JBEPWB010000081.1:0-3547 GCA_041642635.1 bacterium | reverse complement strand
TTCAAGAGTTAGAGATTTATTTAACAATGCAAAAAAAATTGCTCCAGCAATTATTTTTATTGATGAAATTGATGCAATTGGTAAAAAAAGATGACCTGGGACTGGTTGATGACACGATGAAAGAGAACAAACTCTAAACCAAATATTAACTGAAATGGATGGTTTTGATAATGATACAAACGTAATTGTTATGTGAGCTACAAATAGGGCTGATGTTTTAGATAAAGCATTATTAAGACCAGGTAGATTTGATAGAAAAATAACTGTTAATTTACCTAATGTTTCAGACAGAGAAGAAATATTAAAAATACATGCTAGCACAAAAAAATCTGCAAATGATATAGATTATAAATCTCTATCGAGTAAAACTGTATGATTTTCATGAGCTGATCTATGAAACCTTATGAATGAAGCTGCAATTATTTCAGCTAGAAATGAAGAAAAAGAAATAAGTAATAATAGATTAACTGAAGCTTTTGAGAGACTAGTTATGTGACTTAGAAAAAAATCTCAAGTTATGAATGATTTTGAAAAAGAATTAACGGCTTATCATGAAGTTGGTCATGCTATTGTTGGTAAATTATTACCAACTACTGATCCAGTACATAAAGTATCAATTATTTCTAGAGGATGAGCACTTTGAGTTACTTGGTTTTTACCAGATAGAGACGCACTATTAGTTTCAAAAGAAAAATACTTAGATGAATTAGCAACACTTTATGGTGGTAGAGCTGCCGAAGAGATTTTTTATTGAAAAGACAAAATAACAACTTGAGCAAGTAATGATATTGAAAGAGCTACAAAAATAGCTAGGGAAATGGTTACTAGATACTGAATGTATGAAGAAATTTGAGCTGAAAACTTTGAATGAATTAGAGCTAATTATTCATGACAAACTCAAAAACCTTATGTATCTGATGAAACTGTGAAAAAAATTGATGAAAAAGTAAAACAAATATTATCAGAATCATATGCAAAAGCTATTGATTTAATAAATAAAAATAAAGATTTACATATAAAAATTACAAAAGATTTACTTGAAAAAGAAGAAATTTCAAAAGAGGAATTTGATGCATATTTTGCATAATAAAAAAGAGTTTTAAAAACTCTTTTTTATTTAAGATTGATTTTGTTATACATTTAAATAAAATAAATTAAAATATAAATAATTATAATTAAAAATGCATGAAATAATTGAAATAATAAAAGATTTTTTAGGTAGTATTTGATATACTGAGATTTTTATAATGATGACTCTAGAATCTAGTTTTTTTCCTTTTCCTAGCGAGGTTGCGATGATTCCAGCTTGATATTTATCTAGTATAGGAAGTCTTAATTTTGCACTAGCCCTTCTTGTTTGAACAATGTGAGCATTATTATGAGCAAGTATAAATTATTTTTTGGGTTATTATTTAGGATGAAAGACTGTAAAATTACTAATAAAAAAATACTGAAAATTCTTTTTAATTAAAGAAGAACATTACGAAAGAAGTGAAAATTATTTCAAAAAACATTGAGTTGTTACAACTTTTTTAGCTAGATTTATAACAGTGGTTAGACAACTTATAAGTATTCCTGCCTGAGTATTTAAAATGAACTTTGCAAAATTTTTTATTTATACATGACTTTGAGCTTGAGCTTGGAATCTTATACTTATGATTATTTGATACGTTGCTGCTGAAAATCAAGAATTAGTAGAACAATATACAAAAGAATTACTAATCTTTAGTTTTGTTTTTGTAATTTTAGCATGATTTTTATATTACCATAAATATGTAAAAAATGAAAATTGAAAAAATAAAACTAGCTAATAATATAGCTATTTTATGATATTGAAAAGAATGAAAATCAACACTGGATTTTTTATTAAAAATATGAATAAATAGTGAAAAAATAACAGTTTTAGACAAAGAAAAAAAATCTATCCAAAAGGGAATTAGGTATATATATTGAGAAAATTACTTAGAAGATTTAGATAAATATGATATTATTATAAAAAGTCCTTGAATATCACCATACCAAGAAAAACTAGTTAAATATTATGGTAAATTCATAACTCAAACAAGCATTTTTTTTGACAATAAAGGAGATTTAAAAGTTATATGAGTTACTGCTACAAAATGAAAATCAACAACTGCTAGCTTGATATATGAATGCCTAAAAGAAGCCTGACTAAATGTAAAACTAGCTGGAAATATCTGAACCCCAGTACTTAATGAAATAGATATTTTAAATAAAATTAATTACGACTTTGTGGTTTATGAATTATCTAGTTATATGCTAGAAAATCTAGAACCAAAATGTGAAATAGCAATTTTGTGAAATATTTATAAGTGTCATTTGGATTGGCATAATAATAGTTTTGATACATATATAAAGGCAAAAACAAATATATTAACTAATTCTAAATATTTATTAGTAGGCTCAGACTTCCCTAATTTAAAACAAAAAAATAATGTTCAATTTTTTTGAACAAGCTGAAAATATACTTTTAATAATAATAATTTTTATATAGATTGAATTGAAATTTACAAATGAAAAATATTATTAAAATGAGACCATAACAAAAAAAATATAGCTTGAGTTACTTGAATATTAAATATAATAAATAAAAATTATTATAAAATAAATATAAATAAAATATTAAATAATATTTTACCAAACTTTGGATGATTATCTCATAGAATGCAAAATATTTGAACATATAACAAAATTACTTTTATAGATGATTGAATCTCAACAACTCCTGAAAGTACAATCGAAGCTATTAAAACATTTTGAAATGATATAGATACAATATTTTTATGATGATTAGATTATTGATTTACAAAAGATTCTTATGTTTTATTAATAGATAATATTATAAAATATAAAATAAAAAATATTGTATTATTTCCAGATACTTGATTAAAGATATTTGAAATAAATAATAAATATAATTTTTGAGACAATTTTAAATTAACAGTAAATGATTTTGAATTAAATATTTTATACACAGATAAAATGTTTGAAGCTATAAAATTTACATATTTAAATAATTCAAAAAATAAAATATGTCTTATGTCATGTGCAGCTCCAAGTTATTCATTATGGAGTTGATATGAACACAAATGAAAAGATTTTTATGATAATATAATAAACTCACAAAATACATATAAATAATTATTTATTTAGTGATATAATTAAAGCAAAATAATAAACAAACTCTTAAAACGCAAAATTTTAAGTTTTGATTAATAATTGGCTAATTTTAGCCAATTATTTTTTTTGTATTTTATTAAAATAAAGATATTTAATAAAATTAAGCGGTATATAATTATTACTGAAAATATATTAAGACTTTTAAAAAATTAATTAAACATGAAAGTATAAAAATAACATATTGAAAAATAAACTAAAATAATGATATATACTAAAAGAGCTAACTCAATAATACATTACTTAACATAAGTTACATTATGTTAAGTAATGTATTTCTTTTGAACTCCTACTCTTTTACTAAAAAATAGTAAATTATATATACCGCATTAAAAAACTTTTATTTATA
>JBEPWB010000080.1:0-3594 GCA_041642635.1 bacterium | reverse complement strand
AGTTAAAGTGTTTTTCTACTTCTGAATAACCAACCTTATCTAATTCTCATTTCCAATAATTATATCAACCTAAATCTGGACATCTTCATTTATTATAATAAAGATTTCAAATTTGATCTTTTGCAATGCTACAATTTAATCCACTATTTCTATTAGTATTTATTTCAATACTTTTATCTTCAACTTCATAAAGTTTTATATTATCTCCATTCCATTGACAAGATTTTTTTTGCCGATATTGATTTGTTTCGTTATGATTATTACAAAATCTCAAACAATCAGATTGTCAAAGCATATCGGATTCTTTTGTCATTCAATCATCTCATTTTATTCTACAAACTTTTTTTGTACTAGTAGTTGTTCATCAACTAGAACTAGACGAAGAACTTGAAGATGATCAATTATTATTATTATTATTATTATTATTATTATTATTATAAGTAATAACAACCGCTCTTCAATCATTTCAAGATTCTAACTTATAAACACGACCTCAAACAATAACTTCATTATTTCATTTACACTTAATAGATGTACTAGAAGATATAGATTTATTTCAAATAAACCAATTTCAAAAGTACTCTTCAATTTTTGTAGCTTTTTTATTTTCAATATCACTACATAAGTTACTATTACCATAACGGTACATTACTTGATTGTTACTAATATTAGGTGAACTTAAGTTAGGTTTTGAAGGATTATTTCAACTAACACTATTATTATATGTTAACATAATCCAATCTCAAGAATCTCTTAAATGAATTCCCGATCAACCTATAGATAAATATGAATTTCTACAAGTTCAAACTTTTATAAGTCTAGACTCGGTAACTTTTTTATCTCATCATTTTTTAGTATGAGCTATAACTTGCCTAGGATCTCAATATCTATCAATATCGCTACATAAATTATTGTTTCAAAACCAATAAATTTTTTGATTAGAATCAGCTCTTTCTGGTGTATCTGAAACTTTAGTAGAAGGTTTACAAAAAACTATATGTTTATATTTAAAATTTCTTCAATTGTGATTTCATCAACTTTGTTTAACATGATCATGATATTCTAATCATTTTGATTCACAAACATTTGATATATCTGATTTTCTATCACTGTTTGAATAATAATTAATTCTCATTCAATTACTTATTCAATCTTTTTCTTTTATTTCTACTTTATCTTTTAAAACTAAATCTGATCTTTTTGGATTTTGTTTATCAGTACAAAGTAATTCAGCACTGGAAGCAGCATATAATTCTTCTTTTGCAGAAAAAGTTTTTACCTTACCTTTATCAATAGTAAAAGTATTTGAAGAAGATCATTTTCAATTATAATTAAATCTAAATTCACAGTAAGTATAATTAGCTACTGTAACATCAACTTTTACATCTGTAAGTTTTCAAAAATTAACTTGACTATGGGAAGATTTTAAAGTTGCAATTTTTTCTGTTGTTGTATTAGTATCACTTCAGCCAGAACTAGAACTAGAAGAACCATTATCATCATTTCAATTTTGTTCATTTCAAGGTAAACCACTAAAATTAACTTGATTTCTTTTTATATCACTTATTTTAGTTGGTTTCATTATATATTCAGCTGAAGAACTATCATAATACTTTTTTCAATCTTTGAAATATGATTTTTCATAACATTGAACAGATAAATAAGTATCTTCATCTTTTAAAGTATCTATAAACTCATTATCATAAATTTTATTATTAGATCATTTAGTTGAAGTAGTTCAGTTACATGAATTTAGATTTTTTCAATTTTCATACTTAGAAGGTATTCCTGAATTACTACAGTTATAAATAGAACATCATTCAAATCAATTTACATTAATTTTGAAAGTATCAAAATTACCTCCACTATATGATTTTAATCATAAATATTTTAAATAATTTGATTCTGAACTATCATTATTTGTATCATCTCAGTCAGAACTCGACGAGCCATTATCATCATTTCAATTTTGTTCTTTTCTTTGATTTTCATCTTTTAAAATAGATTTTTTAGCCTTATCTCTTAATTCATCAGAAATATTACAGTTTCAATTTGTATTAATTATACTGTATTCTCTACTAGATCATCCTAATAGTGAACAATGACTTCAATCAAATATTTCTGAACCAACAGATATTAAACTATAATTTGTAATATTAGTAGATTGTGATGGTCATTTAATTCCAGATCATTTTCAAGAACAATCATTTGTTTCAAAATCTTGATAACTATAAGAAAATAAACATTGTTTTTTATTATCATCTTCTTTTTCATTTTTTCACATACTACAAGTCACTTCACTCATAGCACTTCAATTCGCCCATAATTGCCAATATTGATTTCAATAACTACCTATTATTCATCTAAAATTTGCAGATCCAGGCTTTGTTCTTATAGGATGATCTCTTGTTGAATAATCTTTTGAATAAGTTTTATAATCTGTATATCATTCTGAATTACAAAAAGCCCAGGCACTTTTATCAGTAGGCCAAATCGGATATTTTATTCATTTTATTGAAAAATATGGATCTTTAAAAGTTTTAGTTTCCTCTTTTGTTTCAGTTGGTCTATCAGAAGTCAATCCTCATCAATTACAAGCAACAAAGTTAGAATAATCAGAAGATGGTTCTCTTTTTATTGTCAAATTATTAGAAGAATTCCAATTTCTTGACATTCTTATTAATTTTCATTTTCATTTAGAATATACGTGGAAAACATCTCACGAAGAAGTCCAATAATATCAAACTTCAAAATCCAAAAATTTTCATAAATCACTGAATTCTTCTCCATCAACTAGACTAAGCCAAGATTGGTTGGATGCTACATTATGTCTTGGTCCACACAACGCATCTAATCTATCTTTGCTTACATATGGATATTTTCATTGTAATACTTTCCATCAATGATCAGCGAAAAATGGTCAACCAATTCCAGTATCACCATTTTCAGGCTGACTTGGTGTATCAGGAATATTTGGAGAATCAACAGGATTTTCTCAAGAATTACAATCTCAGAATAAATCACAAAAAAAGTCATCAAGCTCATTATTTTGATTAGAAATATTTCTTATTCTAATAACTCAATTTTCTAAATAACCCAACATTGCTCATATTTGGGGGTTTGAAGAATATCTATTATTCAATGTGGAAAGTTTTTTTTCTACTTTTGAAACAAAAACTAAATAATTTTTTTCGCTAGAAAATTCTTTTCTTGCTTCCAAAACTCTATTTAAAAATAAATCTAGTTTATTTTTATTGGGAACATCAACATTTTCAGAAACATCATACGTTGAATAATTTGCAACTATGTTATTTCAAAAAAATCACACTCAAGCTAATATTAAAGCTATAACTATAAAAATATTATGTGTTTTTTTCATTTAAAATTTTTAAAAAATAAAATGTATAAATAAATTTTAACATAAAAATATTTAAAACACAAAATACTAAATTGTAAATACCAAAAAATAATAAAAAGCTACCCTAAAAGGGTAGTTTTTTATTATTTTTTACAAGTTGTAGAATTTCTTACATAACTATAACCTGATGGACAAAACATCTTATTGAAACATTGAGTCGTACTAGTTGTTCCTGT
>JBEPWB010000079.1:0-3677 GCA_041642635.1 bacterium | reverse complement strand
GACCAATTTGAAATATAGGAATAATAAAATAAAAAATTAATTTAATTTTCATAAAAATAATTTTAATAATAAAAGATTTAATTATTATAATAATCTCACATTAAAATTATATTAAAATTTTTGAGAAAAAAATTTTTAATGTTAAAAAGTAATAATAATTAACTAAATAAACAAAAAAAGTCTGATTTTAAAATCAGACTTTTTTTAATCTTCCATCATTTCTCAGCTCATATTTCTTTCGACTGTGATAAATTTTTGATTGTTTTTTTCAAACATTAATTCTATATTTCAAATTGGTCAGTTTCTATTTTTTCTAACAAGTAAATCTGTAATTCATTTTTTTTCAGTGAATTCATCATAATATTCTTCTCTATAAAGCATCATAATAATATCAGCATCTTGTTCTATAGAACCTGATTCTCTCAAGTCTGACATTATTGGTCTTTTGTCTGGTCTTTGTTCTACAGTTCTAGATAATTGAGATAGTGCAATTATTGGGACGTTTAATTCCCTAGCTAAAGCTTTTATTCATCTAGAAATTTCTGATATTTCTTGAACTCTGTTCATTGAATTACCGTTACTCATCAATTGCAAGTAATCAATAATTATCAAATCCAAACCAGATTCTATTTTTAATCTTCTACATTTTGATTTTAAATCTACAAGATTTCATCCAGCAGTATCGTCAATATAAACATTTGCCTTACTCAGTAATTCCATTGCTTCTCAAATTTTTGAAAATTCATGATCTTCTAATTCTCATTTTGCTAATTTCCAAGAGTCAATTTGCATAGCACTGGCAATCATTCTATCTGTTAATTGTTCTTTTGACATTTCTAGAGAAAATATTGCTACATTTTTACCTGCATATCAAACATTTTGAGCTAGATTCAAAGCAAAAGCTGTTTTTCACATTGAAGGTCTGGCTGCCAAAATAACCATATCTCATCATTTTAATCAGTTGAATTTGTGATCCAAATCTTTGAATCATAATTGTAATCTGTGTTCTTTTATTAATTCTGGATTTTCATGAATTTCTGCGAATTCTTCAAATCTTTGTTCCAAAATATCATTAATATGAACAAGTTTATTTTGTATAAAAACTTGAGTAACATTAAAAACTGATTTTTCAGTTTTTTCAAGTAATTCATTTATAGATTTATCTTCGTCATATCAATATCAGATTATTTCATTTCAAGCTCTAACTAGATTTCTAAGAACTGCTTTATTTTTTACGATTTGAGCATATTCAAAAACATTTGCAGTTGTTGGAACTATTTCTGTTAACTCTGTCAAATAAGTAATTCCACCTATTTTTTCAAGAACTCATTTATCATCAAGTTTTTCTTTTACAGTAATCAAATCAATTGGTTTATTTTGTCTGTACAAATCAAACATAACTCAAAAAATAGTTGAATTATATTCTGAATAAAAATCAGAATCCTTCAACATATCTCAAATAGTCAAAAAACAATCTCTATCAATTAGTATACTTCACAAAACTGATTGTTCAGCTTCTATTGAATGTGGAGGAACTTTTAACATATTTATTAACGAAATTAGAAGATAAGTTTTTTATTAAATAGAGTACAAAAAAAACAATAAAAGTAAATCTAAAGATTTACTTTTATGTTGATAAAATGATAAAAAGTTTTTGTTAAAAATTGACTAAACATACTTAGTTAATTCTCTAACTTTGTCTCTAGAATGAGTATTATAAGGTTGTAATTCAAGTATTTTTTTGTGCATATCAAGAGCATCTCTAAAATCTCTAAGATTTTCAAAACAAACTGCTTTCATATTGTATTTATCAATATCTCTAGGTTTAAATTTTATATATTGATTTATATATTTTAAAGCTATCTTATAATTTTTTAAATCATAAGTTATCTCAGCTAACATATTTATAACTTCCTCATCTCAAGTATTTTTTCTATGAACTTTTTCATACATACTTTGAGATTGTTCAAGTTTTCATTCAAGAGCATAAATATAAGCCAAACGTTTCATAATCTCATAATCACCTGCATAAACATCCAGCAAATCAGAGTAAATAATTTCTGCATTTTCGTATTTTTTCTCTCTTTGATAAATTGAAGCTAATTCAAGATTTAAATCTCTATTAAATTTATCAATTGATAATCATTCTATAATTAATCATTTTGCAGTATCAAAATATCATTTTAGAGAATTTGTCTTTACCCTTCTTACTATTTCTGAAATCTTTGTTTTTTCTGCATCTGATAATTTTTTATCATTTGCAGTTTTTTTATAATTTTGTTCTTTCGTGTTCAAATCTACTTTATTCAAAGCTGATTTTACTGTTGATATTTTTTCTTTTTTAATTTTTTTCTTTACATTAAAAAAAGTCTTATATGCCTTTTCTCAAAGGTAATATAAAATATATAAAAAACTCAAAAATAAAATTACTATTTCAATTTTTAAAAAAATTATATTCTGCATAAAATTGATTTTTTGTTATTTAGTACTTAATAATAATTTTATTTTAAATATTTTTTTTAGTAAATCAACTAATTTATTTCATAACTTCAATACTCAGATTTTTTTATGTATCAATAAATCTCCAACATTGAAATTTTAAACAATACAGTATTGATGTCTAGTCATAATTTATTCTTTATTTCATCTATATTTAAAGCTTCTCAAAATAACAAATCAAAAATATTTTTTTCTATTTCATCAATTATTTCTGGTTTTTGTATTTTTTGCTTATTTTTAGTATTAATATTATATTCTTCCAAAACATCAGATACTTTTGTAACAAATTTTGCTTCTCAATTTGCGATCAATTTATTACATCAACTAGAACCAGATTTAAAAATATCTCCAGGAACACAAAAAACATCTTTTCACAAATCTAAAGCCAGTTTTGACGTGATCATTGTTCATGATTTTTCTTTTGCTTCAACAATAAAAACTCAGACTGATAAACCTGCAACTACTTCATTCCTAATAGGAAAATTATATGGATTTCAAGGTTCTCAGAATGGAAAAATAGAAATAATTCAACCACCTGAAGCAACAATATTATTATAAAGTGAAAAATTTCCAGCAGGATAAGTAATATCTATTCAAGTTCACAAAACACTTATTGTTTTAATATTATTTTCTAATGAAATAATATGGGAATAAGAATCACATCAACTCGCTCAACCTGAAACAATGCAAAAATATTGTCCAATTTCAGGAACAAATTTTTCTATAATTTTTTTTCAGTAAATACTAATTGCTCTAGATCAAATAAAAGAAATATTTTTTTCAGAAATACTTCATCTAAGATAAAACAAAAAAGGTGGATTAAAAATATGTCTTAAATTTTCTGGATAATCAGTATCAAAAAATGTAATAATTTTTACTTTTAGATTATCAATTTTTTTATTCAGATCAGAAAAATTAATTTTATTTTTATTTTCTATAATTTTTAAGATTTTTTTATCAGAAAAATTATAATTTTTTAGGAGAGAATAATTTATATTTTCATAAAAATCTTTGTATGAATCAATTTTTTTAAAATTTTCAAAAAAAAATTTATGACTAAATCATATTTTGTGGAGAGCTGCTAAATAAATTTTTTCATTCATAAAAAAAAGAATTATTAGAAGCTTAAAGAAGTAAGCTAAATATAATTCTTTTTTTAAAAAATACTAATTTATTTT
>JBEPWB010000078.1:0-3902 GCA_041642635.1 bacterium | reverse complement strand
AACTTCACTAGATTTTTGCCATTCATGTCCTGCTTTTTTAGGTAAAAAGACAACGAAGTATCTTATCCTTATCGGTCTATGATCTTCACTGTCTGATATACGTTCTTTAGAAAATTTAATAGGGTAGTCTACTATAAGTCTGACTACCCTAGAATCTATATTATACTTCTTTGCTAACTTTTCTACTAGATTTTCTTTTATTCCCATCTAACTTAGATTTATTTTCTTTCTTAGCTTTGTTTTCATCGTAGAGTTCTTGTATAGAAGTATACACTTTACCTCCTGATATAATAGGATATTCAAAAACAATATACTTTTTATTTCCGTGAGTCATTACTTTAAACACTTCTTCCTTAATATTTTTAGAAGAAAAATGAGTATAGTACAGACTTTTAAATCCTGTTACAGTTATTTTAATTATATTTTGGATCTTATTCCAAATCTTTTTTATTGTATTTTTCATATTTAACTATTTTCTAAATCTAATACAAAGACAACCTCAACAATTCCTCCAGTTTCTTTAGGCATAAATATAGGATTTATAAAGTATCCTTCACCTGAATTACCTGCAAGTAAGCCTTTTTCTTTTAGAGTGTTGAGATATTTTGTAAGGTTATTTTTATTAATGCGGGTTTCTTTCATCAATGCTCTCCTACTATCTGTACTTAATATATTTTTTATTTCTGTCTCTAGTACAGGATACCAATTAGCATCTATTCCCATTAATAAAGAGAGTACCTCAGCTTCCCGATCAGAAAGCTGAAGTAATCCGTTTAAAACTCTTACAAATTCTCTATACAGATGCTTCTTGCTTATCTTCTTCCTGTATTGAGACTTCATCTTCTTTTTCTTTATTTTCGTTTATAATTTCTTCTTTAAGATCTTCAGGCAATTCATCCTCTTCTATTTCAAGTTCCGTAACAGAATCATCTTCCAATGGAAGAGTTTCTTCTTCTAGAACTGCATAAGTATCTTCGCCAGTATCTTCACCGGTTTCTTCTGATACTTTCTCTGCTGTTTTAGAACTTTTCTTAACAGGATTACCGTCAATATCTAGTACTCCACTTTCATCTCCTTTAGTAAAGTACATTTCTAGAACTGCTTTACATTGAGGACAGGCCAAAGCCAATTTGTGTTTACTAGTTGTATAAAGATCAAAACGAATTCCTCCTTGAACTCCTTCTTCGATTACATAAGAATGTCCACAAGAATGACATTTAAAATTCAAATCTCCTACCTTAAATACTTCCAAGGGAGTTTCTTCTTTCTTAGGCTTATTCTCAGTTACCTGTTTAGAATCCAAAGCTTCTTCTACTTTTTTATTAGTATCGGTCATAATTAACTATTTTACGTTTCCTAGTACCCACTCAAGAATATAAGCTACATTTTCAAGAATATGAGCATACTCTGCTCCATTTTTCATGTTTTTAAGTAGTTCTATTTCTTTGTAGATAACATCAAGGTGTTCTTGAATTTCTTCTTTAGATTTCATTTCTAATACAGGCTCTTCTACTATTTCGAAAAGTGCAGGGTTATCAAGGATTGCTCCTTTGTTAAATTCTGCATGAACATCTGAAGATCTATGACCTTCTTCTCGTACATCATCTTTATGATATTCGAAATTAAAGATTCCATCTTTTTCTTCTAGTTCATATCCTTTTTCAAAACCTAGCCAATTTCTTTTCAATCTTACTTTCATATTAATTAATTTTACTGATTAGAGTATACAGTTTAGAGGTGATCAATTTAATTAGATTTTCTTTCTCATTATCCTCTATCTTAATTTCAGATAGGGCATTAAGCATTCTAGTTAGTGAATCAAGTGTAGAGGAAATACTGTATCTACTTTCTGATATTTCAAAATCTAAGGATTTTCCCATTGACCCATCAATATCGCCTATTTCTTTTTCTCCTGAAAACTCTTCTGAAGCATTCATTACATCTTCAGTTATAATATTCTCTTCATCCATAATATTTATTTTTTAGCGTTTAACTGTATAAAATTCTCATACTGTACATCCATGTATTCTTTAATCTGTTCAACATGCTCTAATATAGAGTTATCTGCTTTCAATGGAGTGTGTATTATGACTCTTCCTCTAGAACTTCCATTACCTATAGTAGTAATATGTTCTTCTTTGTCCAAGTCTTTTCTATACGAAAAAGTTAATTTATTATTCATATTAGATTTCTATTTCAATTACTTTATCCCAATCAGTGCCTTCAAAATTATCGAATGCAGAATTATACATTTCATTTTCCCATCGTTTTAAATCTGGATAATTTATAACTGTGTGTCTGGCTGTAACTGGATTTGTTGTTGGGGTCACTGTAAAGTCTTTGTTATTTAAAGTAAATCGAGCAGGAAAATCATAAAAATGTAATGCTGTATGGTATTCTTCAGTTCCGTACTTCTCAAAATCTCTCTGTCTGTCTGCCTTCATTTTATATATTTAGGAGTCTAATTCCAACTTAGTCCGATAGGACCGCGATATCTCTGAGTAATCTACCGATCTCCTCATCGAACTCCTCGGTCTTGCCTATCAGGCCAAGAACCGAGCAGATGAAATTAGTTGTATAATATTAATAAAAAAGCCTAGTTTGTTTGTCCCATTTAGTGATTTCAGTACCATCACCGAAAGTAGAACGCTCTATATTAATATTGTCACGTTTAACTTCTTTTGTACGTACAGTTCTTTTCTTTTCTTCTTTGTTAACCATTCGTGAAAGGAATTCACCATTTGATTCATACCAACGCTTCTTAGAATAATCCAAGTCGAATGAAAATTCTACAGGTCGTTTTTCTAAAGTCCTACGTCCTTTTGTATCGTCTACAGAGTATTCGTATAAAGAAGTTTTAGGTTTAGAAGAACTAAGATATTCTTCTTTTCTGCGTTGAATAGCAGCGCTTTGTCCGTTAGCAAGTCCGTGCATAATACTCTTTTCTTTATTATTTAAGTATGGGTTACTTTCAATCTGTTTATCAGAGAAAGTGTAATCACCATATGTGCCTTTAAATGTATATCCGTTCATAATAATATATTTTAATGAGTATGTGTTCTTATACGTAAGAGTATTTAATTTTGTTACATTTATAATATACTTTTATACTTATTTTTAATATACCTATCTAATAAAAGAAGCCATAATAAGACAGTACTCGTTTAAGGGGATTTAGTACTATATCCTATTACAGCTTCTCTAATCTAATGGGGTTGCGTTATTTTGAGCTTAAAACTTAATTCTTCTATAAATAAAGACAGTCTAACCCTAACCTATAATTCTTATTAACCCAGAGGAAAGATAAATGCTTATCTAATTAATAGACAATGTTGTTATTACTTTGAAAATAAACATTAACATCCCCTATGAGGATTGTATCTCCCCTGGATTTAATCTTAAATTTCGTTAGTGCCGTTCGTTCCTTTCGGTACACCTCCACAATAACTTATTTGTCCCGTTATTGCCCACTAATTTATATTAAGATCTTTTTTGTTACTACCGGGGACAATTCGTTAAACTGATGTTTAATTATAACCCGATGTCTATTCCTAGCACTTCATCTTGTTAAGATATTACTAGGATGTTAATGTAACATGGGGTTATACTGTTTTAGATTGATAAAGTTACGGAAATTTTAAATTTTTTTTATACTACATCTGATAAAAGTTGACATTTAGATAATCCAATTTTACCCCCCCCCTCCTAATTTTGAAAGTGGTATTTATTTTCGAGTACACAACCCACTATAAGTCAAGCCCCCCTATTACTTAACGGGGCGGAAGGGCCCCGGTATAAATTTATTGTCAAACTCATAAAAAACCAGTATCATGTTAGAAGTAAAAGCAAAAAACTTTCAGTTCACACTTCGGAAAAACGAAGCAGGGAAATTCTTATTCACA
>JBEPWB010000077.1:0-4181 GCA_041642635.1 bacterium | reverse complement strand
AATAAAAAATCAAACATTGTGTAATATTAAGATAAATAAATAAATAATTAAAACTAAGAAAAAATTATTTTCCAAAAAAAGCAATACAAACAATAAAATATAAAAAAATGTTCTAAAATCTTTTCAATAAAATAGATTTTGTTTGTTATAAATATGAATAAATAAAAATTCTAATAACAAATAAATAAAAACCAAAAAGCATAAAATGTAAATAAAATTAATTGAAATACCAAATTTTGAAAGTATAAGAAATATTATAAAAATATCTGGTCAAATATCAGTTCAAACATTCAAATACATTCACATTTTTGTATTAATATTTTTATTTCTTGCGATTATTCAATCAATTGCGTTCAAAATTAATTTGAAATTAATTGCAAAAAATATAGCAATTGTAAAATAAACCAAATTATCAATAAAAAAATAAATTCACAAAAACAATGGAACAATAAATACTAAAGATAAAATACTTGCAATATTTGGTGTCATTCATCTGTTACCAAGATAAATTGCGGTATTTTTTCAAAATAAAATATAAAACTTTTTAAAAAATAAATAAATATTCATAATGTTTAGTTATTAGTAAGAATAAATTTGTGAATTCAAATGTAAAAAAGCAAAAATCACATAAAAACATAACTTCAAATAAATCAAATATAGACTTGAATAAAATCTAGAAAAATCATTCAAAATCACACAATTAAAGCAATTATCATTCACATTGTAGCTCATCAATATGATTTTTTGTTGTCTATTGCGATATTTTTTAAATAATCTGATTCTAAAAGATTAAAACAAATTCAAAAAAATATTCAAGCAAAAAAAGCTATAATTGAAAGCACAAAAAAGTTCAAAACAAAAAACGGTAATAATATTGCAAAAAATCAAAATAAAATTGCAGAAACCAAAAATAAAACCCACTTATTAAAAAATAATTTCATAGAAAATATATTTCAAACAACTCATCAAAGAGCACTAAAAAGTAATAATATACTTGCCGTACTTTGTTTTGTATCAGTATTAAGTGTGATAAATTCAATAGCTTTTTGTGAGAGTGCACTAGCAACAACAACTAAAACTCAAATAAATATTAAATCCAAATAATATTTTTTTACTATATATAAAAAATCTTTTTTGTAATTTTTTTTGTAGTTTAAAAATTTTTTTCTAGTTGGTATTTTATCAGATTCTTTCAAAGAATTACTCAAAAATAATCAAGAAAATGCGCTAATAAATAATATTCAAATAATTACATAAACTCCTTTTTCATTAAATTTTTCTACCAAAATTCATCAAAGAACACTTCATCAAACTATTGAGGAAATAAAAAAAATATTAGCAATTCAATTCAAAAAAGTATCACTTGCATATTTTTTGTTTATTTCAGTTGAGATAATTATATTTTTTAGAACAATCCAAAATCAATAAATAATTCAGATAAAAAGTGACAATAATCAAACGACAAAAGCTGTTTCAAAAAACTGAAAAAAATAATGAACATAAATAATAAAAATACTAAAAATAGCCAAAAGAGAAATAATAATATGAAATTTTCTTTCTTTTAATAATTCATAAAAAAATGCTCAAAATACAAAAGAAATAATTCCTCAGATACTTAAAAATGCAGAAATAAATTGAAGACTTATAATTTCATCATTAAATATTCACCAAGTAAAATATTTGTAAATAGAAAAAAATAAACTCCAAATTATCAACAAAATAATAAATATAAGAAAATTTTTATACATTAATAAAAGTTAAAAATTAAACTTTAAAATTAAATATAATAAAAAAAATATAAAAAGCAAAGAATTGCTTTTTATAAGCCAAAATTGTAGTAAAAAAATATCTACAGATTTTTTATAAAAAAAGGTATTTTCCAAAATGGAAAATACCTTTATGTATGATTAACTTATGCTGGGAAACAGTTTTCGTTTGAAAATTCTTGTTTACCATTAATTGCAGTTTTAACTGCATCATTAGGCAAGAATTTTCTGTTATAGTTGGATTCTTGCATTGAAATCACACCAGAAACATATTCTGGAGTAACATGAATATTTTCATCACGAAAAACGCCAACTATCTGATGTACTCCACAATTTCCATTGTGTAGCGCGATAATTTTTTGGTCATTTACATAACCAACAATTGCGTTACGGCTTTGCTTAATCATAATAGAACTCCTTTTTCTAGCACAAATAATTTTGTGTTAGAAATTTATTATATATAAAATTAAATATTTGTAAATATTTAATTCAAAAAAAAAGAGACTAAATAGTCTCTTTTTCTTTTTGTCTTTTATACCAGTTAGTATAAAAATTTATAAAATCGGTTTCTTTAAATAATTCATTTATAAAATTCTCTAATTTAATAAATGAATTATTATCAAAATCAAAATTTTCGCTCAGATTAATAATTTTTTGAACTTTTGAATTAATTGTTCATTCAAAAATATTTTTATCAAATTTTTCTTCAAAATAAGCCAAAAAAACTTCACCAGTTTCTTGAGATGAAACAAAAATATGATTTATACTAAAAGGATTTTTATCAAAATTAAAAGCAATTCAAAAAACTGACTTTAGTCATGAGTTATCATAGCTTAATTCTAATCAACTAGGTCATAAAAAATTAAAATTAATTTCAAAACCCAAATAATCTATTCTAAATCAGTTTTCTTTTTCTGTATAATTAATTCTTCAAGTAGATTTTTCTAAGTCAAAATCTGAGAGATGCTTTAAAAATTTACTTGAAGAATTGTATTTTAAATCGGGAGATAAAAATTGTGTGTTAAAATTTGAATTCATAAAAATTTTAATAAATAGCAATATTTGTATGATATAACATATTTGCAAAATCATTTTTTCTTTCTTCTGGTAATTTTGGATAAACATATTGCATATACCAATTATCATGAAGATTTACAAAATCGATTTTTTCAAAAAATTCATCAACAAAATTAGTTAATTTTAAAACTGTAGATTCATCTATAGAATTATATCAATCTAAAGTTTTTATCTTTTCTAAAATTACTCTTAAATCATCATTAAAAGAACTAATATCTATACTTAATCATGCATTATATGACAAGTTGATTTTTCTATCATTAGACTTTAAGTCAATATAATGAATAATTGATTCTTTATCTAATGTATTATAACTAAAATTAACTTTTGTTGTAAGATCTCACATTAGATATTCCAATTCTAAAACATTTGATCAATAATGATTAAATTTAAGATAAAAATTTTCATATTCTAAATCAAATCATTCATCATTAACATTGCTAACCACAAATTCTCTTGAAATAGATTTAGGAAAATTTATCTTAGATAATTCTTTTATGTAATCGGTAAAAAATTTTTTATTATTTTGTTCATAATTATTGTAATCAAAATTTGGATTATCTAAACTCATATTTTATAAAGATATAAAAATAAAAACATTATATTCTTTATATGATAAATATTAAATTTGTCAAGTTGTTGATTTTTTTCTTATGATAATGTTCAAGGCTTAGAATAGTAATATCATTGTAAATAATCAACTCATAATTCTATACATTTATTAGAAATATCTTCATTTTCTACAAATTCAGCTATAACTTTTATTTTCTTTTTTCAAGTAGAATCCAAAATAAGATTTGATTTATCAACAATAAATTTTATATCCAAAAGCGCTGAATTATAAATAAATTCATCTTTGCTTAAAAGATTTTTTAGTATTTCTCAGTCAATTTTTACATAATCAATTATTCAAAGATTAAAAAGTTTATTCAATCTATTTATTCAAGACTCTCATGCTCAAAAATCATCAATTGCAATTTTAAATCATAGATTTTTCAATTTTTTTATAATTCAAATTTTATCATTTCAAGAATCCCATCAACCTTCCAAAATTTCTAAAGTAATATTTTCAGGATTAACTGAGTAAATTCAAATTGAGTCTTCTAATTTTTTTATAACTGGTAAACTATCAAGATCTTCTCAAGATAGATTTATAGAAAAAGATAGATTAGGATTATCACGCAAATCATTAAAAACTCTATCAATTATTTCAGAGGCTATAAGTGGTAAATATCAAAATTCTTTAGCTGAATTTAAATATTCAAATGGTGACACAATATTTCAATCTTTTCATACCACCCTCATTAAAGCTTCTCTTTTATATACTTTTTTTGTTTT
>JBEPWB010000076.1:0-4390 GCA_041642635.1 bacterium | reverse complement strand
CAGAGGCTATAAGTGGTAAATATCAAAATTCTTTAGCTGAATTTAAATATTCAAATGGTGACACAATATTTCAATCTTTTCATACCACCCTCATTAAAGCTTCTCTTTTATATACTTTTTTTGTTTTGGAATCAACTATTTTTTGATAATGAGTTATTAGTCTTCATTCTAAAATTGCATTTTTTAATTCAAATCAATATTCTAAAAGTTTTTTATAAGATTCTTCATCATGAACACACTCATCATAAAAAGCTATATTATTTCATTGTTTTTGTATTAAAGAAAGCGCTCTATTTGTTTTTTCTATATATTCCTCTTTGCAAGATTTTACTCATCATATCAAACAAACTATTTTATTGCTCTTTCAAAATGCTACAATATCAAGATCCCTTATTTCATCAATTATGCTATCAATATCTTCTTCATTTTCGATTATTATTCAAAATTGTACTCAAGAAAGTTTATAAACTTTCCCTTTTATAGATGGTATTTTATTTAATTCTTCTGCTACTGATTTTATATATTCATTTCAACGTTCAAATCACAATCAATTATTTATTTTACTTACACTATTTAATTTTATATTAAGAAAAGAAAAGATTTCTATTTTTGATAAATCTGTATTTAACTTTGCTTGATTTGGAAGTCCAGTCAAATTATCCAAAAAAGCTTTTTTAGTTTGTTCATAATTTTCTTTTGTTTTCAAATATGAACTTATCAAATTTTTTAAATTTAAAGTAATATAATCTTTTTCTTTTTCAAAAATTTTTTCAAAAAGATCTCTTTGAATATTTGGAAAAATAAAAACCAAACTATATCAATCAAAAAGCTCTATTTCCTTTATACTCATTCAATTATGAAGATTTAAATTTTCATTAAATCTAGTATCTTTAATAAATACTTGAGAAACTCAATAAAACAATTTACTTGAAAGCAAATCACCTAAATCATTAAAAAAATTCATATTACTTTCTATAAATTCATGATTAGTTAATGCATTATTCAAATAATCAGACAAATAAGAATCAATTTCACTTCTATTATCCTTGTCTTTTGTATCTCAGTATTGGTTTAAAGATAATACTCCAAAATTAAATTGACTTTCTTGGGTTAATTCAATTCTATTATTGTTAGCTTGTACATTTCAGATATTTTTTACAAACTCCTCATGTCTTTTAGATTTTGGAGTACTAGAAATAAAAAATCAGTTAGTTTTTCTATAAAAATAATGATGCATTCTAGCATTTTCTTGAGAATTTTCATCATCAAAAAAACTGTAATAATAAGCAATTGCCCTATGCAAATATGAATATGATTTTAACAATTGTGAAGCAGTTTTAGTTTTTTCAATATAATTAATTAATTTATCTAAAAAATCTTGAGTTTCAGTAGTTAGATTATTTTTATCTAATTTTCTAATTATTAAATCAAAAATTCTTAGTTTAAAATATTCAAAATTATAATTATTATAAACTCCTACATCTAGCAAAAAATCACTTACTTTTAAAAGATAAGACAAATTAAAATTATCTAGATTAAATAAAATTATATTATAAATAGATTCTATTTGGTGAGAATTATGATTATTATGAGTTATAAAATCGTTTAATAAAGTAATTTTATTATTTTCACTTATTTCTCATAAAAATTCATCATTTTCAAAATAAATATAAGCAATAGAATTATTCAATAAATTCTTTAAATTAACTAATGACAATTCTTCAAAATTCTGAAAATTGATTCCTAATTTAGAAAAATATTTATTTAAAATAAATACAAAATAATCAGAATTTTTTATTTGGTCAAAAGTATAATTTTTACTTAATAGTTCATTTAAGGATTCATAAATCAATTTTGTCATATTTCAAACATAAACCTGAAACGTAAAAGTCTCTTGCTTTTTATCATTTCAAAAATTTGATTTTTCACATTTCTCAAAACCTTTTTCTTGTAAATTAATTTTATTATAAACATACTTTAACGTTTCATCTATGCTGGGATATTTATTATATTCTATATCAATATGATTAAAGTTAAGAAGAATTTCTCACGAAATATTTAAAACATAATTTTTGTGTTCCTGAGTCAAAAAGTCTGATTCCAAATGATGAAAATATTCAATATAATAATTTACTACAACTAATAATTTTTCAATTAATTCATATCTATCACTATCAATCTTATTAAAAATCGATAATTTGTGAGAAAGTTCAAATATATTATAAAATCTATCAAAATAAATATCAAATTCGTCTTGATTTTCACAAATTTCTAATTTTTTTAGTCAGTCATCCAAAATAATAGATAAATCTTCATAATCATAATTATTAATATCTTTTAATGGGTTTGAATAATTTATACCTGAAAGTAAAAACATTGAAAAGGAAATATTTTCAAAATCATAAGATTCATTATCATTAAAAATATTTTTAAATGTTTCTTTTACATATTCATTTATATATTTTAAAAAATCTGGATTTGAAAAAATTCAAGAAAAATTATAAATAAGTTTACTTTTATTTAAATTATAGTATCAAGATTTTAAAAATTCTATAATTTCATAAAAATCATTATTAACTATTTCTTTTGTTGAAAATTTTGTCTCATTTATAATATTGAAAGTTCTTTCTGGTAAGTTATCTAGTTCACTAAAATTTGAATCTTCTAATTTATTTATTGTCATTTCTTATTTTTATAATAAAACATTAATCTTTTATTTTTTAAACTCGTTTTTATTGAGCCTTAATAGCTTAACTATTTAACAATATTCCTAAAATAAAAAATAAAAATATATTATATACTTTATATAACATATTTTCCATAAGTCAAGATAAAACTAATTACAATTTTTCTTGACATTATTATTATTTTATGTTTTAATTATATAGCATAAAAAATGCATTTTATAAAATAATTTATTTTTATATGAAAAACAAAAACAAAGCTATTGCAGCAAGTATTGTATTATTATCTTTAACAAGCAGTTTAGCATATTGAGAGTATTCTCCAAAAAAAGAGTCATTTGTAGATAAAAAAGTAGAAAGTATTGATACATATACAATGTATCTAAATGAATTTATGGAGGAATTCGAAGACGATCTTGAAGATTGAGATTTTGAAGATATTGAAGAAAAAATTAGATGATATAAATGAGATGTTGAATATTTATCACAAAATAAAGAAAGTGAACACTATATACATTTATGAGCATATCAAACAAAATTAAAAGCTCTACAAGATTTAAAATCTAGATATACAAGCGCTGAATTATCAGAAGAACAAGAAGATGCAAAAGAAGAAATAAGAGAAAAACAAAAAGAAATAAAGGAAAAAAGAGAGGAAGTTAAGAAAGAAATGGAAGAAAAAAAAGAGGAACTAAAAGAAAAACAAGAAGAAATTAAAGAAGAAATTGAAGAAAAAAGAAAAGAAGCTAAAGAAAAATTAGAAGAAATGAAAGATTCTAGAAAAGAAATGATAAAAAAACATAAAGAAAAATATGAAGGAGTTTTATCTCAAAAGTTAAAAACTATAAGTGAAGATCACATAAAAGTAGTTATTAATAGAATAGATAAAACAATAATTGATATTGAATCTACAAATATGAGAGAAAATAGAAAACAAAATATTACAGCTCAACTTGAAGCAATAAAACTAATTCTTGAAGAAAGATTATCTGAAACTGAATATAAAATTGACTTAGATAGTCTATTTGCTGAATAAAAAAATCCCTCTAAAAAGGGATTTTTTTTATAGTTCTACTTCAATTAACACAAAATCACTATTTTCTAAAATTTCAAAATTATATTTTCAAGATTCTACATATCTCAATTGATCTCTTGTTTCTAAAATATTTTGTTCATCTTTGATTTTTCAGCTAATCATATACAAAAACAATCATTTTCACTCTTTTAGTTCATAATCAAATTTTTGGTTTTCTTGATATTTTCATCTATAAACCAAAACATTAGTATCCAAATATCCTACTGGAGAATCTGGATTATTTTCTGCTAACAAAGTTAGAGAATTATTTTCAAGATCTATTTTTTGGTCTTTGTATCTCGGCTCTGTATCCCTATTATTAGGAATAAACCAGATTTGGAAAAGATTTGTATCTTTGTCTGACATATTTTGTTCACTGTGAAAAACACCGCTACCAGCAGACATTGTTTGGATTTCTCCAGCTTGGATAGTTTCAGTATTTCACATGCTATCACTATGACTAATTTCGTTATCCAAAACTATTGTAAGGATTTCCATATTGTAGTGTGGATGTTTTCAAAAACCGCTATTTCAAGCAATTATATCGTCATTAAAAACTCTCATATTACCAAAAGCCAAATTATTTGGATCAAAATAATTTGCAAAAGAAAAAATATGACGAGAATTTAGC
>JBEPWB010000075.1:0-4518 GCA_041642635.1 bacterium | reverse complement strand
TATATTTATAAAATAATTTTGACTGTGTAAATAATGTTTTAAAATCATTTCTAACTATCAAATTAGTTATTATATAAAATAATAACAATACTAATACAAAAAATGAAAATAGTTCTAAAGTTGTATATTCTAATAAAACTAATCAAACAATAATAACAGATATTGCTTTTATTATCTTTGCTCATATATATAATAAAATATTTTTATCTAGCTTTATTTTTTTAAAATCTATACTTAATATAAGTGTTACAATAAAAGTTAGTATTGCAATAAAAAAAGTAACTAAACTAGTATATCATTCATTACCAAAGAAAAATATAAATCAAAATATTATTATAAATAATTTATCCAAATTATCATAAGGGAGTATATATGATATTTTTACTTTTTTTAATACATTAACTTTTATTTTTTCGGATGTTCAGTCAAATATTCATGCTATTATTAACAATAGCATCATCCATGAACTGTTAAAAATAGATAAATTTGTCCCCTGTATTAAAACTGGAATATAAACTACTATTAATCATATAATTGGTCAAAAAAGTATAAATAATCAATTAGAAATATTAGAGTTATTTAGTGCTTTTTTAGAAAAAATTGAACCTAATGATTGTAGTAAGGCAGTTATAATTCATAATATTATACTCATATTTTTTATTTAAAATAGTATCAAATAGATATTAATATTGTTACTATTATTATTAATAGTAAATCTTTTTTTGTTGGTTTATCATTAAACATTAAAAATGAAAAAATTAATGTAGAAATCAATCATACATATGAGATTAATATACTAACAGTAAGTCACATTTCTTTTATTATAAATAAAGAAATAATATAACTAATTCATCATAGATGAGAAGCGGTAAGCCTATATCAATAAAATTGTTTTGGTAATTGTTTAAAATATTTAAATTGATTTTTGTAATATATTAATATTAAAGTAAAAATTATTCCTAATGTGTACGAATATGTAAAATATGTAACATTAGTGATACTTATCAATAAATATCATAAAAGTAATAATATACTAGCGTATATTAATTCAGATAAACTAAATAACTTTATATTTTTGGGAATGTATACTTTTTTGAAATCTATACTAAATAATATAATTATAAAAACTGTTATTAATGCTATAATTAAAGTTATTACTGAAGTGTCTCAAAATAAAAAAAATCATATTATTAATGTTATTATCTTACTTATATTTTGATAAGGTAATATTTTAGATATTTTATCTTCCTTATAAACGGTTTGCATAATTATAGTCCTAATGTATGCTAGTATTGTAATTAATAAAATAATTAATATAGTTCATATTCATACTAATTCAATACTTAACTTTCATGTTATAAAAAGTATAATTGTAATTAATATTATCGATGTATAAGCTAACAAGCTAAATATTTCTTTTGGAGCATTATATATTAATGATTTTTTCCAAAATACACTTGCTATACTATCAATTATAGTTGAAATTATTGCATAAACCATTATTTAAATATTTCTTTTAAAAAATCTAAAATCTTTAGTCACATTGTCTTCTCATTTTTAAGTAATCATTTTTTTTCATCAATTTGTTTTAGAGAGTCTTTAACATCAATAGTATTTTCTTGAATTTTTACCAAATTTTTATCTAAAACTGCTAAAAATCATGAAAATACATTCATTCAAGTCACGCTATCAGGAATTATTTGATTTGATAAAATTGCAAGTGATGATTCAATTCTTGTTATAATTGATACTCTAAAAATATCATCGTTAACGGCTTTTATATAATCATCTTTAGAAATTCTAAGCTCCGGAGGTAAATAATTATCTATATCTTTTATTTCCTCAATTTCATCAATTTTTTCAAAAATTTCTTTTATTTCTTCTTCTGAAATTTTTTCTCATTTTACAATTTTTTTTGCTACTTCGTTAGTAATTATTCATTTTTCAATAAGTTCTTTAAAATGAAATAATTCTTGCTCTACCTCAACTTCCAAACTAATTTTTTCTTTAGTTTTTTTAAATTCTATCTGTTTTTTATTTTCAAGTGCTAATTCTTCTTCTGATAATTCTCTATTTTTTTCCTTTTCTTTAAAAATATTTTTGTTTTCGATACTCATTTTTTTATTTTTTAGAAATATTTTTTTGATTATAATAATTTTGCTCAAAAAAGCTAATAAAAATACTTGTTATAAACGAATTATTTTATATAATTAAACTGATTTTAATTTTTAAAAATAAAAATATGATAAGATTTTTTATCCCTATATTACTAATTTTAATACCTGTTATTCTTATTTATGGTTTATGAAGTGCTTGAATAGTTATCGCAATAGTTTTTGATGTAATTTTGGCGGCACTTTCTATTAGAATAGTAAAACCAAATACTGTTATGACTGTTGAGTTAGTTGGTAAATATAATAGAACTTTGAGATCTGGTTTACATTTTATAGTTCCTTTTTTAGAATGGACTAGAAATCAAACTCTTTACAGAAAAAATTTCCCAGTTGAAGTTGAATGAATTACTGGAGATAAGGTTACATCAAAAATTTGATTAAATGTTATTTATTATGTTCAAGATGATGAAAATGATACAAAAGACTGAAATATCTTCAAATCAATATATAATATTGATGACCCAAAAACTATGATGAGATCAACAATTGATGAGCAATTAAGAGCTATGATTGTTAACTTTACTCACAAAAATATTTTTGAAAAAAGAGATGAAATCGGTGATTATATAGAAACAAGACTTAGAGAAAAATTATCAACATTTGGTTTTACTCTAGATTCAATTCAAGTTAGAGATATAGATTTGGCTAAAACAGTTTCTGATGCGATGAACAAGGTTGTAGAAACTGAAAATTTAAGAGAAGCTGCAATTAATGAAGCAGAAGCTGAAAAAATAAAAGAAGTAAAAAAAGCAGAAGCAGAAAAAGAATCAAAAATTTTACTTTGAGAATGAATGGCTGGTCAAAGGTTAAAAATTGCTGAATGATTTAAAGAATCAGTTGATTTGATTAAAAAAACTGATAATTCATTAAATGCTGCGAATGTTCTAGATTTTTTACTTGATTCTTCAAGAATAGAAACTCTTTGAAATATTGGTAGTAAAGAAAATTCTAAACTAGTTTATTTAAATGAAGACTTAGAATGAAGATGATCTAAAAATAGAGAGTCAAAATTAATAGCAGGTAGCGATATAATGAGATAATAAAAAAAATACTTGGGTTTTAATCCAAGTATTTTTTTATTATCATAACTTTAAACCATTTTTTATTTTTTTATCTGGAACAGCAAGTATGACTGATTTATCTTCTTGAATAAATCAAACAAGTAAAAATTCTGAGAAAAACTTCCCTATTTGTTTTTTTGGAAAATTTACAACTCAAGTAACTTGTTTTCAGATTAAATCTTTTTTTGTATATAAATCAGTGACTTGCGCACTTGTTTTTTTTATTCCAATTTTTTCTCAAAAATCCACTTCTATTTTATAAGCTGGATTTCTTGCTTCTGGAAAATCTTGAACATCTATAATTGTTCAAGATTTTAATTCTACCATTTGAAATTGTTCCCAAGTTAATTCTCACATAATATAAAATTATAAATTATTTATTAATAAATTAACTAATTCTTTAGAACTTCTCCCAGTTAATTTCCAAGATTTTGGTAAAATACTAGAGCTTGTCATTCATGGAATAGTATTTATTTCTAAAAAAAATATTTCATTATTTCTAACCAAAAAATCTATTCTTCAGCATCACTTTATTCAAAAATAATTATAAATTCTTAAGCTAATACTTTCTAAATTATTTTTCAACTCTTTTTCTATTACTGGAAAAGTTTCTTTCATTTTTTCTTCTGATTCATACTTTGAATCATAATCAAAAAAATCCTGAATATCGTTTTTTTCAACTTTCATAATTGGTAAAACTTTTCCTCCAACAATAGGAACACTATATTCATCTCCAACAATAAATTCTTGAATCAAAATATCATCTTCTAAATCTTTTCTCGTTTCATTAAAAAATTCGCTGAATTCTTTTTTGTCATTAACCTTGTAAGTATGAAAAGAAGAACCTCCGTGATTTGGTTTCATAATTACTGGATAGGTGTTAGGAAAAGATTTATTATTTGATGCAATGTATTGAAACGGAACTTTTATTCAAAGCTGAGACACTAAAACATTTGTTTTTTCTTTATCAAGACAAAGAGCATGAGTTTTATAGTCTGAAAAACTATGACTAATACCAAGCGTATCTAATAGTGCAAAAATTTTTCAATCTTCTCAATATTCTCAATGAAAAACAGGAATAGCGTGAGAATATTTATCTTTGTTTTTTATGAATTTTTCTAATTCATTTGGTAAATCATATTTATCAAAATCATGCTCTAAATTTTCTTCAAAAAACAGAGCACTTTTAAAAGCAATTTGTCTTTCAAGTCAAGTTCATCAAGTTAATAAAGCTATTTTTTTCATAATTTGAAAATTTAAGAAAATATTTTTAATGTATTGAA
>JBEPWB010000074.1:0-4577 GCA_041642635.1 bacterium | reverse complement strand
ATTTAAAACAACAATAAAATATTGCATACTTTCCTTTGAAGACAAATTTATACCATTTATAAAAAAACCTAGCAATTATTATAAATCTATCTGATATTTATTACCATATTTAACTTATAAAGATTCACCATTTCTAGGTTTTTTTCAAGACGTTTATTTTAGAAAAATTTACACAAAAAAATTTGAAAAAACAAAAAAAATATATATAGAAAAAATTACCAAAATAGAATTCCCGTGAGAACATGTTTTTACAGTTGTGAATAATACAACAAACCTTATGTGAGAAGCTTGAGTAATATGAAAAACAAAAATAAGAAAAAAAACATATTTTAGTATTTATAATAAAATGATCAGAAAAAAATGAGAGTGAGTTATGGATACAATTTGAATGAGGATTATTTTTAAAGATATAATCGAATTAGAAAAATTCAAAAAGGAGTTTGAAAAAAAATATGTTTTCATAGTAAAAAAAGATTATATAAAATGCCCTAAAGAAAACGGATACAAAAGTTTACATTATAGATATATTAGTCCCTACAGAGATACACAAATAATGGTAGAATTACAAATTAGGACGCTAGAAATGGATTACGAGATAAAAAACAATGATACGATTTCTCATTTTCAATATACTATTAGTAATAAAAAATGGGCAAAATTATTCAAAGAAGTACATAAATGATATAAATACACAAGAAAATATATTTAATAAAAAAGAAAAAAGTGAAACACTTGAAAATAAAAATTAATAATTTAGAATTTGATTGAGAAACAATAATAAAAGACATAGATTTTACGCTCAATAAAACTGACAGAGTAGCTATTGTTGGCTCTAACTGAGCCGGTAAAACTACACTATTAAAAATTTTGACTTGAGAAATAAAAAATTATGATTGAAGAATTGATAATGTTTGAAATATAACACTTTGATATTTGAAACAAATTCATAATGATAACAATCACAGATTAGTTAGAGAAGAATTAAAAGAAGCTTTTAGTGAAATAATAAAAATGGAAAAGGAGCTTGATATTTTAGAAAAAAATATGGCAGAAAATCCACAAGATTTACAAATAATCGAAAAATATACTTCTACTCTAGAACAATTCAATAATATAGGATGAAATGATTTTAATAACAAAATACATAACGTTACTAGCTGAATCTGAATACTAGATTTACTAGATAAAAAATTAGATGAAATAAGTTGAGGTCAAAGAACAAAAGTTGCCTTAGCAAAAGTATTATTAGAATCTCCAGATATTTTATTTTTGGATGAACCAACAAACTTTATAGATATGTGAAGTGTTGAATGGCTTGAGAGTTATTTGCAAAACAAATGGAAAAGTTGATATGTAATAATTTCACATGATAGAGAGTTTTTAGACAGAACATGTAACAAAACTTACGAAGTACAACCAAAAAGATGAATAACTTTTTACCATACTAACTATACTTGATACTTAGCAGAGAGAGAAAAAATAGAAAGAAAAAAGATTGAAGAATTCAAAAGAGAAGAAGAATTTATCGATAAAGAACAAAAATTAATAAATAGATTTAGAGCTTGAAGTAGAGCCTGATGGGCAAAATCTAGAGAAAAAGCGTTAGTAAAAAGAGAAAAAATAGATCCTCCTTTTATTTCTAGAAAGCCAAAATTTTTCTTTACTTTTACCTGAGAAGTTCCAGAAAAAGTACTTAGTTTTAAAGAATGTTTTATTGGTAGAACTGAGCCGCTTTTTTATATAAATGAAGTGAATTTATACAAAAAACAAAGAATCTGAGTTGTTTGAGAAAACTGAGTTTGAAAATCTACTTTCATAAAAACAATTATTGGTCAAATTGAAGAATTAGACTGATTTTACTCAAAATGAAAATGAGTAAAATTTGGTTATTATTCTCAACTCCATGAAGAATTAGATTTTGATAAAACTCTTAGAGAAAATTTTGAAAAAGCATGAATTCATTATCCAGAACAAAATCTTATCGGATTACTAAGTCATTATTTATTTGAAAGAGAAGACTTGGATAAAAAAGTAAGTGATTTATCCGGAGGACAAACTTCAAAACTACTTTTTGCAATATTATGACAAAAAGAATTCAATTTATTAATACTAGATGAGCCTACAAATCACCTAGATTATGATACTAGAGAAAGTCTTGAACAATCGTTAAAAGACTTTGAGTGAGCAATATTATTTATTTCTCATGACAGATATTTTGTAAATAAATTGGCTACAAATATTTGGTTTATTGATAATAATGAATTATCTGTTTCATACTGAAATTACGAAGATTACAAATTCAAAAAAGAACACAATATCGATATGGATATGAGTTTATTTGATGAAGAAGCACAATTAAATCTAGTACTAGAAGAAAAATTATGAGAAAGACAATTCAAAAAAATAAAAGATAAATTTAGTAATAAGAAAAATAGAAGGAAGTAAAATCCCTTGAAAAAAAATATTTTTTTTATAAAATAAGTTTGTTATTTAAAAATTTAACATAAAAAATATGAATTTATACCATGATATTCCTCTTGGAAATGAAGATTTTTCTGAAGTAAATGCAGTTGTTGAAATACCAAAAGGTAGTAAAGTAAAATATGAGTTTGATTACAAAACTGGTGCAATTTGGGTTGATAGAGTTGGTAAAACTCCTATTGATTATACTTTTAATTATTGAGATTTACCTCAAACTTGGAACGAAGGAGATAATGATCCACTTGACGTTATAATTCTTTGTACTCAACCATTACACCCTGGAGCTGTTGTTCCTTTGAGAGTTGTTGGTTGATTAAAAATGATTGATTCTGGAGAAGATGATTACAAAATATTAGCTGTAGCTGATGACAAATATTATTCTGATGTGAATGATATAGAAGATGTGAACAAAAAAGAATTAGAAGATATAGAATATTATATGCTTCATTATAAAGATTTACATGGAAAAAAAGTAGAATTGAACGGTTGGGACAGTAAAGCAACTGCACAAGAAATACTAAAAAAATGTAACATTGATTACAAGAAAAAATTTGATAAATAAAAACTAAGACTTCTTTAAGTCTTAGTTTTTTTAAAAAAGATTTGCTATATTTAAAAAATGACTATAATTGAAATTGTAAAAGTAAATTTTTTCAATAGTGTTCAATTTTTCATTTAATTATGGTCATTTTTGTGAATAATTTATTTTACGGTTTTATATATTTATAATTAAGTTTATGGAAACTAAAAAATTATTCATTGGTGGGTTATCATGGGGGTTAGACTGGCAAGAAATTAAAGACGTATTTAAAGAATACGGAGAAGTAGTTTTTGTTAAAGTTATCAAAGATAGAGAAACTGGAAAATCAAAAGGTTTTGGTTTCGTTGAATTCGAGAACTTAGAAGATGCTGTTAAAGCTAAAGAAGCTATGGACGGTGCTGAAGTTGATGGAAGAACTATCAAAGTTGATTACGCTGTTGAAAAACAAGCATAATTATCAAAAAAAGAATTATTATATTTTATATAATAATTCTTTTTTATTGAAAAATAGTTAAAAATGATTATAATACATTTTAACTATTTTAAAAGTATGTAATTTTAAGTTTTATGAGTGAAAATCAAAAAAATTTTTGTCCATTTATGGATTTTATGGCATTTTTATCAAAAAAATGGATTTTGATAACTATAAAATCTATAAGTGATTGATGTAAGTCGTATTCTGAAATAGAAAAGAATATGACTTGAGTTAATCCAAGAATATTATCAAATAGACTAAAAGAATTACAAGAAAATTGATTTGTTGAGAAAAAAATAATCTCAAAAACACCTCATAAAGCAATTTATTGTTTGACTAAAAAGTGAGAATCTTTATCTAGACATATTGACTCTATTTCTGTATGGGCTAAAAATAATATGTAAAAAAAATTACAAATGTGGATTATCTAGATTAAATTCACATACATCTATCTCAACACAATCAGACTCACAGATCCACTTATCCTGTGATACACATTCCCATTCTTTTGGAATTTCACCTAACCACTCCACATGCAAATCTTTGTAATTAGGATATTTTATTTGTTTCAATTCAACCAAAGTCATTATTCAAGATTTAAAATATCCATAATCAAGCCTTCGCTTTCCTTTTCCAACTGCAGAATCTCAGCGCTCACATCCTCAATGCTGCGCAGGGGCTTGTGACGGTAGAAATACTTGTTGAAGCTGACCTCATAACCGATCTTGACCGAATCCAGATTGATCCAGGCCTCAGGAACATGGGGAGCCACCTCTTTTTTGAAAAAACCGTGGATGTTATCTTTAAGGGGGACGGATTCATGGTCCCGAAGATCTGTGCAGGGCTCATAGGTGAGATACACACCTGTTTTGTCTGTGGGATAATACCCGAAGTCGGGGAGGGCGGATTCTTCGCATCCCAGATGATCCAGCAGCCTGTCCAGTTTGTCGCCGAAGAGTTTGACCTTCTTTTTAATGACCCTGCGGGCGGTTTCATCATACCAGGACACGGCATTGAGGATGGTCTTTTTTTCCGTGGCCGACAGTCTTATTTTCTGTGCTTTCAGGGCGCTGTCCACGG
>JBEPWB010000073.1:0-4601 GCA_041642635.1 bacterium | reverse complement strand
AAGCTGTTTCTTCAATTTCTTCTGCTATTAGAAGAGCAAGAGCTTGATTGTCTGAAGAATGAAAACCAGTTTGAAGTTTTTTATTTTTGTGACCAACATGAGTTTGAAAAACCCAAACAGCAAAATCTTTAGCACAAGAACTTTTTGATGATGAAAAAAATATGATCAGAATAGATATGAGTGAATATATGGAAAAACACTCTGTTTCTAGGCTTGTTTGAGCACCACCTGGTTATGTTTGACACGAAGAATGATGACAGTTAACAGAAAGCGTTAGAAGAAAGCCTTATAGTGTAATTTTGTTTGATGAAATAGAAAAAGCACATGCTGATGTTTTTAATATTTTATTACAAGTTTTGGATGATTGAAGACTTACCGATAGCAAATGAAGAATTGTTAATTTTACAAATACAATAATTATTTTAACTAGTAATATTTGAAGCCAAAAAATTCAAGATTTGACTAACCAGTGAAAAAATAATGAAGAAATTTTTATTAGCTTGCAAGAAGATTTAAAAAATAATTTTAGACCAGAATTTTTGAATAGATTGGATGATATAATTGTTTTTAATCCTTTATGACAAGATGAGATTTTAGTTATTGTTGATTTAATTTTGAAAGATATTTTCAAACTTTTATCAAAAAAATGAATAAAAGCAGAAGTTTCGCAAAAATTAAAAAAACATCTAGCTTGAGTTTGATTTGACAGGGATTTTTGAGCAAGACCTTTAAAAAGAATAATTACAAATAAACTTGTAAATTATTTATCTAACAAAATAATTTCTTGAGAATTAATAGAATGAGATAAAATATTTTTAGATATTGATGATAATAAAAATATTTTTTACACAAAAAAAGCATCTTAAATGCTTTTTTTGTTTTTTAATATTTTCTTTAAATTATCTTTTTTATTTTTTGCATATTTTTTCATTCTAGTAAAAACACTTTTTCTTTTTATTTTTAAAATATCATAAATATTTATATATCTACCAACATCAATACTTGTTTTTGGTTTTCTTATAATACTCATAACTTTATCAACAAAATAAACTCTTTTTCATTCTTCATGTATCATTTTGTACATCGCTATAATTAGCAATATTTGGATTAATATTTCATTTAGAATTCCTCAAAGCGATCATGTACTTAGATTGAATGTAAACCAAAAAATCGAAGTCACAAACATAAACATTCTTAGTCTTAATTTTTCAAAGAAAAAATAACCATAAGCTGAAATTATTGATCAAATAATTGGTAATAGAGAGAAATTATTTTCAAAAGTCATTACTCAACCAACTATAGTTGCTGCTACTATTCAGAAAAATATTCTTTTATTTTTTTTGTATTTTAACGACAAAAATACACGCAAAATTCATATTATTGTTGCAACAAGTGCTGAATAAACTTCCATTACATAAAAATGCAAAGCCCAAAAAGACATTGAAATAATTATTATTTGCAAAGTTTTTTGGTCATCTTTTTGAGTTAACGCAAAAAAAGCTATTGCCATCGCAATTAATCATAAAAGTTGTCCTATAGGATTTTGCATTATTACTTCTAAAAAACTCATTTGTCTTTAAATTATTTTAATATAAATATATTTAAACATATAAAAACATTTTTGTCAATAATGTTTTTATGATATATTTATAAAATTTACGTTAATTTATTTGATGTTGCATATTTTGATTTTTTATCTAAAATAATATTAATTATACATAATAATTTTATTTAATGTCTGAAAAAAATTGAAAACTCGATATTGATAAATTTGAAGAGTTTTTGCTTGAAAATTCTATAGAAAAACCTAATGAATTACAGGATATACAACAAATTGTAAAAGTAGAAATTGAAAATATTTTAGGTAAGAATGCTTTGTCAGAGCTTCTTATAAAGTCAAAAGAATATTGAATAATTACTATGAGTGAAAATATTATAAATAAATTTGAACAAGAAAAAGAAATAAAAATATTGTGAGTAGATAAAGAAAAACTTATTTTAGATTTGGTTTCAAAGGCTGGAGCTACTTTGAATTTTGAGTGAACAATAAAAGATACTTACTATGATTTTAATGATGATCATATAGAAGCTAGTAAATGAAAAACAAGTTTTAGAGTAAGGGAAAAAATAGATAATAATTGAAATTCTAAGTTTTTTTATACTATAAAAAGAAAAGAAAAAAAAGACGTAGATTCTGCTGTTATGAGAGTTTGTTATGAAAAAGAGTTCAAAATAAATAATATTATACTTTTTATAGAATTACTTAATTACTTGTGATTCAAAAAAATTAGAGCAAAATTAAAAAATAGGCAAGCTTTTGATTTGTGAAAAATAAAATTTGATATCGATGATTATAGTGAGATTCCTACTTTGCTAGAAATAGAAGCAGAAACTTCGGAAATAGCAGAGTTTTATATCAATTCTCTATGACTTCAAGATTATGAAAGAAATAATTGATGATCTAGGTCACTTTTTGAAAAATATTGAGTTAAATATAAAACTTTCACATAAAAAATTATTTCTAAAAATATCTTTACTTTGGATACTTTTTTTATATAATCCAAGCCTTAAAATAAAGGACAACTAAAAAGTTGCCCTTTATTTTATATTTTATTATTTTAAAATATTTGTTTTATGTTTTTGTTAGCTTATCTAGAAAAAATATGATTTTTGCAGCAATTAAGAGATAAAAAATCTCTAAAAACTGAAATACTTTCTGGATTAACTATTGCTCTTGCATTGGTTCCAGAAGCTATTGCTTTTTCTTTTGTTGCTGGAATAAATCCAATTATTTGACTTCATTCTGCATTTTTGGTTGTTTTAGTAACTTCAATTTTTTGAGGTAGACCTTGAATGATTAGTTGATTTACTTGAGCTTTGGCGATAGTTATGGTTAGTCTTGTTAGTAGTTATGGTATTGAGTATCTTTTTGCTACTGTAGTTCTTATGTGACTCTTACAAATACTATTTTGATTGTTTGGTTTAGCAAAATTTGTTAGATTAATTCCACATCCTGTAATGCTTTGATTTGTTAATTGATTAGCTATACTTATTTTTATGGCTCAATTAAATCAGTTTAAAATTGACTGACAATGGATCACTGGATTGCCTTTGATTATAATGTTATGACTTATATTAGTTACAATGGCTATAATTCATTTTTTACCAAAACTTACAAAAGCTGTGCCTTCTTGATTAGTTGCAATAGTTTTTGTAACTTTGGTTGTTGCTTTTGTTCCAGGTTTTGAATGAGTTAGGACTATTTCCACTTATTTAGTAGAAAATGGTTATGCAGGTTTGACTGCTAGTTTTCCAAGTTTTCATATTCCTTGAATTGATGTTTGAATTTTAGAAATGTTAAAAATAATTGCTCCATATTCTCTTATATTAGCTATTATTTGACTTACTGAATCTCTAATGACGATGACATTAATTGATGAAATAACTGAAACTAGAGGTAGATGAAACAAAGAATCAATTGCTCAATGATTAGCAAATACTACTTGTGGATTTTTTGGAAGTGCTTGAGGTTGTGCGATGATATGACAATCAATGATTAATATAAATAACTGAGCAAGAAATAGATTATCTTGAATAAGTGCTTGAATATTTTTGATTTTGATGATAGTTTTTGCTACGGCATTAATTTCAATCGTACCGTTAGCAGCTCTTATTTGACTTATGTTTATGGTTGTTATTGGAACTTTTGCTTGGCCAACTCTAAAAATGCTTAACAAAATCCCAAGAAGTGATTCTTTTGTTCTTATAACAGTTACGTTTTTGACAGTTGTAACATGAGATTTGGCTATTGCTGTTGTTGCTTGAGTTATAATTTCTGCTCTTGTATTTGCTTGGCAAAAAGCTGAAAATATCAGCGCTGTAAGAACTAATGAAGAAAAAAATACTACTATTTATTCTCTTAATTGACCGTTGTTTTTTGGTTCTATTGAAAAATTTAAAACACTTTTTAGTCCAAAAAATGATTCAAAAGTTGTAATTATAGATTTTGCAAATTCTAGAGTTATGGATCACAGTGCTATTGAAGCAATAAATGGTTTGACTGAAAAATATGAAAAATTATGAAAAGAATTACACCTAAAACATTTATCAAGTGATTGTAGGCAATTAATAAAAAATGCTGACAAAATAATTGATATTAATGTTATAGAAGATCCAAAATATTTTGTTGCTGATGATAAATTAGCGTAATAAAAAAACAGATTTTAAAATCTGTTTTTTTATTATTAATCTCTGCTTTTAGTTTTGTTGGTGATTATTATTACTGCAAATGTTATAACTAGAAGTAATAAAATTATATAAAATATATTTTGATTTGTATCACTTGGATCAGTTATTTCATCCATAATTGAGTCTTCATCTTCTTGATTATTATTTTCATCTAAGCTTCAAGTATTAGTTTCTTCTTCATCAACTACACTTCAAGTATTTGTTTCATTATCTGTTCAAGTGCTTGTTGTAGAGACTTGTTCTTCATATCAATCTATTCAAAAAGCTTCTAAATCTTCTAGGGCGTTTTCAACTAATGCAGTTCTAGAACAAAGAGAAACATTTAATTCTCAATTTTCTTCAGATCGGAAGAG
>JBEPWB010000072.1:0-4672 GCA_041642635.1 bacterium | reverse complement strand
TGATGATTGATTGATCACAAAAATTCATGCTTTTCCTTTTTCTGCTCATAATTTATGAGAAAGTGTTCCTGCTTGAAAATTTCCAGATCAAGTACCAGAACAAACAAAAAAAGAAAGAATGTGGAAACTAGAAGCTATTTGAGATGAAGTAAGAGAAAATTTTATAGAAAAAAATATCTGAAAAGAATTTGAAGTCTTAATAGAAGTAGTAAAAAGTGACGAAAAAACTTGAAAAATAAAATGGAAATGATGGACACAAAACTACATCGAAGCTGATGAAAAAACTTTTGAAATAACTGCCTGAGAAATAAAAAGAAACAATATAGTAAAATGAATATTAAAATAAAAAAACCAGAGTATAAACTCTGGTTAAAATTTTTTACTTATACAGTCATAGACTCAAAATTATCTAGATCTATATAAGTAAACCTACCTCCTCTTTTAGCATATTCTTCACAAATCAAACAGCAGTTTGTAATAATTAACTCTTTATTCTTAACGCAAACATAAGCAATATAAGAATCTGAACGCGCTCGATTAGATTCAACCATATTTTGTAAATCTGAGTAATCGGACAACGTAGCATCAATCAAGCGAAAAGCTTTCATAACAAATCTCCTTTTTATTCGTTCCTTTATTATAAATAATACATAACTTTTGTCAATGATATTTTACAGCACAATAATTATTTGATTAATAATTGATTTTTTTACAAAATTTTTAGCTCTAAATTTTATAGAAAATAAAATAAATATAATATGAGATTTATTTTATTTAGTTTTGATAAAAAATGATTGAATAGCATTTTGAATAGATTTACCTTTTCTAAAAATATTAACTATTATTTTGATAATCTGAATTTTTTATTATTATTTTAAAGAAGAAAGAAAAAATAATAATAAATATATAGATTTAGCTTTTTGATTAATATTAGCTTGAGCAATTTGAAATTGATTTGAAAGAATTTTTTTCTCTGAAGTAATAGATTTTTTTTGAATAAAATGATTTAGTATTTTTAATTTTGCTGATATATTTATAACGCTTTGAGCTATTATTTATTTGATTATCAATTTAAAAAATAAAAAATAAATTATGTCTGGACCAAAAAAACAAAATTTTTGAGATATTTTAATAAATTCACTTGGTAGTTTTTTAGCCTGAATTATTTGAAGTATAATAATAATTGTAATAACTTTTTTCTTATCAAATTCTATTGATGTAGTTTCTAATTTTCAATCAAATAGAATTTGAATAAAAGCTAGTCCAATTTTTCCTTTATTATTATCACTTATTACTCTTATTTGAACAAGTGTAACATCATTTTTGACTTACAAAATTTCGAATATGACAAATCCTGAAAAATACAAAAAAAACATTATTATTTTCTGACAAATAGCATTTTTTCAAGTTTTAACGTATATTTTTCTAGCTCCAATTTATATTTATACTTGAATGTTAGATTACCAAAATATAATGACAGTTTATATTTTTCATGTAATTATTATAATGTTTTGAACAAGTTTGATACTAGAAATATTAAATAATTATAGATATATTTTGATTTGATTATATTGAAGTTTTGTATGATTATTTTTTAGCTGAGTTTTTTCCCTTTTTGTATTTTTTTCTTTTTCTGGTGGATTAGCAAAACTTATAATTCTTGCATTATTACTTCCGTTACTAAATTTTTTGTTAAATTTTATAAAACAAATTTTTGAATTAATGTATTATTACTATCATAAAGCAACTGCTCTTGACCAATTATGAGATATTTTTTACCAAATAGAATTAGAAGAAAAAGAGCTAATTAGAGAGGAAGAAGAAAAAGATATAATTTAATTAATAAATTAAAAATAATGTTAGAAATAGTAAAACAAACAATAGATTTTTATATGAAAAATCTAACAAAGCCAAAAATATCAGATTTAAACTTTGAAGACAAAAGTTTGTTATGAAAAAGAAGTTCTTGTTTTGTAACCATTTATCACAAAGGAATTATTAGATGAGCTTCTTGAAATATAAAAGAAATAAAAGAAAACTCTGCAGAAGAATTAATAGAAAATACTATTAACGCTTTGACTAACGATAAAAGATTCAAAAAAATAACCCTAAATGAAACAAAAGAGTTAAATATTAGAGTTGATGAAATTATTTCTAGAGAAATACTAAAAGATTGAAAAATTGAAAAAATAGAACCAACTTCAGCATGAGTATTAGTTATAAAAAAAGATTATGAAAAAATGGCCTGTATTTTACCAAATATAGATCCAAAAATACTTAGCTGAGAAGATTATATAAATATATTAGTTGAAAAATTGGAAGAAAAAAACTTCAACCCAGATGATTATATAATATATGAAATAAAAACTGAAACAAAAACAAACTATTAAAAAAAACCTTTTTTAAAAAAGGTTTTTTTTAATTTACAATAATTATCTCACTAACAATGGCTCGTCAGCATTAGTACAATCTCCTGAAGCTCAATCTGCTGTAATACAGCTGAAAGATACAACAGCACCATCTATTCAACCATCTATTTGAGCAACAGTTTTTTTAGAATGTGTTCAATCAGTATCGTTTAAATCAATTCAAACTTCTAATCTAGAACCATCATCTCAATTATCAGCTGCTGCTCTATTAGTTATATTACCATCATTTTCAAAATGAGTTGATACTTCATATTCTTGTAAAGGAATAGTATTTCTATCTGGACTTACATTGTATAAATAATCAAATACAGAGTTTGCACTACTATTACCTGTTCTAGGATCTGAAGGAGCTCATCATTGTAAATAACCACCTATTCAATCATTAGTGTCTGCAAAAGTAGTTGTTTTTTCTGGATAATTACTAGTATCTTGATAAAATTGTTCAATAGCATTTCTTAAAGCATTAATATCTGAAATTCTAGTAGAATCTCTTGCTTTTTGCAATTGAGTTGTAAATACATTAACTGCACCTGTAGCTAATATACCCATAATAGTAATAACTACTAATAATTCTATAAGCGTAAAAGCTCATTTGTTACCTATTTTTTTCATAAGATAAAAAAGTTAAATTTAAAATAACAAAAAAATTATATCACTGTTTTTTTTACTTGTCAAAAAAATTAAGAAATTTTAATCTTCTTTATAATGGATAGCATTAACTGGACAAGCAGAAATAGCATCATCTATTCCATCAGCATTTGAAGTATCCATTCCTTCACGAGCAAAGGCTTTTCATTCTTCATCAAGATCAAACACTTCTCAACATATTGCAACGCAAGCACTGCAACCTATACATGTTTCATCTACATAAGGAGTTTTTATATCTTGTGACATATATTGGTTTTTATTAATTAATACAATACAATTATAAAACTTTTAAAAAAAATACAAGCTTAAAATTATAATTAACTTATAATTTCGTTGCTTGTATTTTTAATTTGTCCATATTTATGGTCAGCCAAAGTTTTTGTGTTCCTTATTTTAAGGAATTTGATTAAAAGTCCGCTTTTACTTTGAAAGAATTAACCCTCTCTATAAAAACTACCAAGAACTTTTAAAGGTTTTGTCGCGTGTAAGGAAAAATTAGATTGACCTGCCACCGATAAAATAGACTACTTCATTATAATCATATTGTAAATAAATACAAAATTATTATAATAAAAATGTTTAATAATTAACAAAAAAATAAAAAAATGTTTCAATATAATCTAATAAACAAGCCAAGTTTTAAGGTAAATGAAAAACATATTGACAATATATTTAAATGTATTGATAATATAGAAAACAGTAACCAAAACTGAACCATAAATATAGTGTTTTTGGATGACTATAGTATACAAAATTTGAACAACAATTATAGAAAAATTGATAAAACAACTGATGTTTTGAGTTTTCATTATTTTGAGGAATTCAGCGATTTAAAAAGTGATGATATTGCTTGAGAAATAGTTATGTCAGAACAAAAAATTATTTCTCAATGAAAAGATTACTGACTTTGAGAAGAGTTTGAATTTTATAAATTATTAATTCATTCTATTTACCATATTCTAGGTTACGATCACGAAAATGATGAAGATTATGAGATAATGAAAGAGCTAGAAGAAAAAACATATGAAATAACTATTTGAAAAATACAATAGATTTGATATAATAACAACAATTACTTTATATAAAAAATTTTATGCAATATAAAATTCCAGTTCAAATTGAAAATGAAGATCCAATATTATTATGACTTAGTTGAAGACAATTAACAATTATAATGGTTGGTTTTTGAATTTGATATTCTATTTTTCAATCACTTGCAGCCACATTTTCTCCAGAAGTAGCCGCAGCGCCTTGAATAATTATCTGACTTTTAGCGGTTATTATTGCTGTTTTTAAATACTCAGAAATGACTTTTGTTCCATTTGTATTATCATTTATTAGATACAAAGTAAATCTTGATACTAGAAAATGGTCAAAATGAGTGGATAGTTTTTCAGCTTTAGATATATGATTTATAAACGCTTTTGATGAAAAATCTATCAAAAAAATAGATACTCAAAATAAAATCGATAAAATAAAAGATTTGGAAGAAAATCTAAACAAAATTTAAAACATAAAATAAAAAAAGTGAGTGTAAAAACAAATAAAAAAGAGCATCCAGATAGTTCTACTCAGAGATATTTGCCTTTTTCATG
>JBEPWB010000071.1:0-4681 GCA_041642635.1 bacterium | reverse complement strand
CATACAATGAATATTCTCTCAAATAATTATTGTATTCATCAAAAAATATAATTAATTCTTTTAATTTTTTTATATGTTTTTCTTGTTTTTCTTGAGTTGTTTGGTATTTTTTAAGAGTTGGTTTTATTTCTGATAATTCTGTTTCGTATTCTAGGCATTGCTTTTCTATTTTTTTGAGAAAAATTTTAGAATTTATTCATTCTTGCTTTAGGGTTGATATTCTTGATTTTATATCTCTTAGATAAAAATATTTGTCATAACTATTTGTTAATTCTTCAATCTCTTTTTTTTCAACTAATTTATCAATTATTTTTCTGATAATTTCTAAAGAATCTACTTCGTCAATCGCGTTTCAAGCTTTAAACTCTATAAATTTTTCTGGAAAAGTTTTTATAATATCTTGTGCAAAAGAATGAATAGTAGATACTGTTACTTTATATCAAGCATTTCATAAAAATTTTACTAATCTTTTTCTAATTGCAATAACTCAAGCCTCAGTAAAAGTTGTAATCAAGATATTCTCAGGATTAACTCAAGTTTGTAAAATAATATTTGCAGTTCTAAGTCAGATTATTTGCGTTTTTCAAGTTCATGGTCACGCAACAACCATTATAGGTCAATAAATATTATCTACTGCTTCTTTTTGAGCTGTATTAAGGTAATTGTATTCTGATACAAAATTATTTTTTTGCATAAAAAATGGATTTAGTCATTAAGCTAAATCCATTTTATAAGTTTATTTGATTATGTCAAAATAATTATATACTTTTTATATACTTTTTAATTTTGATAAGTTATTTCATTTATAAGTATATAAATTCTTTCTCAACTATCTTGCCTCCATTCTAAAATAATTTCATCATTTAAATCATAATTATAATTTTTTAATAAAGTTTCAATAGAATCATCCTCTAATATTGTATAAGCAAGAGTTGAAACATTTCTTGTTTTTTCTTTAAAAAATATTTTATAATTTACAAATACATAAGATTCATAAATGTTTAAAATATCATCTACAGTAATATCTTCATTAATTTCAATATTATTTTCTTTTTTAAAATTAACTTTTTTTAAAATATTATAATTGTTTTTTTGATATTTGCTTGTTAAACTTGCAAGATTTGTTTGAACAAGATTTTTTCTTGTTTCCATATTTGTATTTTTTAAATACTCTGGTGTATCTCAAAAATCAAATCTATTTGTATAAAATAAATCTTTTGGAAGTTTGAAATATTCATATTCAGAAAAAATTTTATTTCTTTTAGCCCCTATCGGATCATCAAAAGTTACATCGTAATAGTAATCTCATATTTTATTCCAAGCATGTCAAATATTTGGAAAATCTTCTGCGTCAATTACATCTCATTTTATTATTTGAGACTCTATCAAATTAAATGATAACATTAATGTAAACAGTTCTGTATATCATTCACAAACTCAATTTTTGTTTACAAAAGTTTGTACTCAAGAATAAATTCTGTAATCATCTAGAGAAAAATTATTTGTATATTCAATATTATTAAGAATATATTCATAAATAATTTTGATTATATTATCATTATTTGTTTCATTTTGAGTTATGTTTTCTGAAATATTTTTTATTTGTTTTAATTGATTATCTATATCAATTCATAAGTTTCTTTTATTCTTTTTTAAGAAATTTAAAATACTATTTTTTTCAGCTACTCAATACAAAATATCATCAGTAACAATTTTTATTTTTTTTGCATCATTAACAAATGAAACGATTCAATCATTATAAATTATTAGATCAGTTTTAGGGTTTATAGAATTTCTTTCTAAATCTATAGCAGAAATTTTTTTATTATTAAAATGATATGATTTTTCAAAATCATAACTATACCAAATTCAATTTTCTAAAAACAAATAATCTGGATTAAATACTTTATTTTCAAAACTTGAGTATAAGCTACTATTTGTTATAATGTCTTTTCATTCTTTGTTACTATTGGTAAACTCTAACTCAAAAATCTTTTCATTATTTAACTTTTGTAAATCATCTAGTATGCTTTTATTTTTTTGGCTTACTTTAGAATTATTTTTTATATTATTTATTGCGGAATTTAATTTTTTTAAATATGATAATCAGTTGTCAGATTTGTGTTTTTTTACAGCTTGAGAATAAAAAATATTATAAATAGTTACAACTTTTTTATCTATTTCCTCAAAATATGAAAAGGAATTTATAGTTACAAAAAATGACAAAATTATTCAAACAATTATTTTTTTCATTTTCTAAAATTATTTATTAATAGCTTCTTGTAGTTGATTATCAACTCATGAATTATTTAATTTTTCAATATCCAATTCCAATTTAAAATCAGCATTTATTCATTTTCAATCAATTCAAGTTTCTGAATCACCGTAATACCAATTAGCAATTGTATATTTAAAACTAGATCAATCAGAATATTCTCTGATAGTTTGAACTGATCATTTTCCGTAAGTTTTTTCTCAAATAGTAGTTACATTAAAATAATCTTTTAGTGCTCAAATCATTATTTCAGATGCCGAAGCTGTTCATGAATTTTGTAATACAATTATTTCATAATTACTAAAATCAATTAAATCTTCACCAGTAGATTCGTAAACTCTACTAAAATCTTCGTATTTTACAGTTGCAATTTTTTTTCATTCTTCAACTACAAATGACATCATATCAATAACTTGATCCAAATATCAACCTCAATTATTTCTAAGATCAATAATAAGTTTACTTGTGTTATTTTCTTCTTTTAATTCTTCTAAAGCAGTTCTGAAATCACTAGAAATACTACTTCAAAAAGATTTTATATTTATATAAAAAGTATTGTTATTTATTTTTTTTGTTTCTAAGTTTTTGATTGTTATTTTTTCTCTTTTTACATCAATATTTAAAATTTCTCAGTTTCTTTCAATAGTTAAATTCACAAAAGTTCATTCTTCTCATTTTATCCAGCTAGTTACTTCTTGAAGAGAATTCTCTTCTTTTACTTCTCTAGAATCAACTTTTTTTATCAAATCTCATCATTTTATTCACGATTTTTGAGCTGGTCCACCTGGAACTGGTGTTGTAATTCTAACTACTCATGGTTTTGCCATTTCTACATAAGCTCAAATTCATTCATATTCTCATTCCAAATTTTCTCAAAAACTTTTGTTTTCAATAGGCGGAAAATATACAGTATGAGGATCATTTGTTCATGAAGCCAAACCTTGAATAGCTCAATTTATCAAGTCTTCTCTATCTATCTCTTTATTTTTATAATGATTATTTATTATTGTGTTATAAACATCATCAAAAATTTCTTTTTTACTACCTAAAGCGTTAAAGTTTTGGTTATTTAGATATTCATTTTGTTGTTCTAGTAAATATCTATAAGTATTTTTTATAAATACTAAGTCTTCTTTTGTAACCTTTTTGTCTTTTAATAATTGCTTATCTATTTCAATATTAATTCATAAGACATTTTTTGACATATGATAGAATAAAAAAGCATTCATTTTTCTATCAGTATTAATATATCATTTTAGGTTTCAAAATCTATCATGATAAACAAGTTTTTTTAATGCATCTTGTACATTAAAATCATCAACTCATTTAAAATTTAAAGTTATGTATTTGTAAGAACTAGGAGTATTTTCAAAAAAACTAGCTAAAAATATTATAGCTTCTCATGTTTTAATTTCTTCTTGTAGCTCTTGTTCTATTTGACTATTTTCTACGCTTTCAAATTCTACTTCTACAGCGTTTGTATTATTAATTCCAAAGGTTATTAAAATTAAAAAAATACTAGTAAAAAATATTTTGTTCATTATTTTGTTATTTATATTCTAAATTTTATTTATTGTATTTATTTTAATGATTTTTAATAATAAAAATTAATAAAATAAATTTTTTTTATTCATTTGAAAATATTTCAAATCATCCAAAAGGGTAAATAGCTCAGAAAAACACAAATCATAATCATATCAAAATTAAGACAAAATATGTTCCTCATCTTCAAATATATTGTTCTGCCCAATAAAAATTACCAGTCCAAGAATGAACCGTTTTTCTATATCTAAGTATTGCTATTCCTATTAATACGAATGCTATTGCATAAATTATTTTAAAAATTAATTCCATTTTATTTGTATAAATTTTAAATAGTTTTTCTCCAATTTATTCATTCTCAAATATCTGTTTTTAATTTTATTGGAGAATTTTCAAGAATTGATTCCATTATATTTGATATTTCTTTTTTTATAATATCTTCTTCTCAAGGAAAAACATCAAAAACTAATTCATCGTGAACTTGCATTATCATTTTTGATTTTAATTTTTTTTCTTTTAAATAATTTGATGCTTTTATCATTGCAAGTTTTATAATATCAGCGCTTGTTCATTGAATCGGCATATTTGTTGCTTCCCTTTCAGCTCCTGATTTTATCATTTTGTTTCTATCGTTTATTCAAGCAATATATCTTCTTCTTCAAAACATTGTTTCAACGTATCATTTTTCTTCACAAGATTTTATTATATTGTCTAAATATTCCCTAACTTTTGGATATGATTCAAAAAAAGTATTTATATATTCTTTTGAATCTTTCATATTTGTTCCAATCATTTTTGATAATCAAAATCAGCTTATTCAATAAATTACTCAAAAATTTACAGCTTTTGCAATTTTTCTTTCGT
>JBEPWB010000070.1:0-4692 GCA_041642635.1 bacterium | reverse complement strand
ATTTAATATTGCTATTTTTGATGATTCTCATATGGCTTCGAAAACTCATTTATTTCATATAACAATTGAATATTTTGCATATGCCATCATTATATTAATAATAAATCAAAATATAAATATAACCAAAAATATATAACTAAGTATTTTTATATATTCTAGTCAAATAAATCTTAATATAAATAAATAAAAATTTAATATACTCATAATTTTAAATTCTGAAAACGTGTTGTTGAACTTGAATAATGGTAAAAATTTATATATTCATTGTCATATAGCATCTATACTTGAAATAGTTTCTCATCTGTTTTTGTAATCTATATATTTTATTAATCATCACTCAAAAATTGGCGTCATTAATATATAAATTCAAACAAATATTAATCATATAATCAATGCTTCTATTCAATAATCTGACTCTAAAAAATTTAATATTATTCTTAAGACCTCTTCTTTATTATTTCAAAAAACTTCAACATAAGTATATATAACTTGATATACTAATAATCAGGTTAAAAAAATTATAGAAAGTAGTCATGGAATTAAGTAAAACTTTTTTATTTTTATATCTTCTTTTATTATTTTCCGAGCAGGTAATACTATCTTGTCTTGTAAATCTTTATTCATATAACTTTCAAAATAGGAATTTAAAGAATCCTAATGTACTTTTATTTTCTAAATTTATATTTCTTTCTTCTCTTATATATGCTTCATTAATAATATACGATCTAAGTGCTTTATTCGGTATATAATCAATAAAACTTGTATTTTTAATATTTTTATCTATTAGTAGATTTATTTTTGGAGTATATAGTGTTTTTACAACTTGTTCTTCTTTTAATATATCAGAAACACTTTGTTGTATTTCATTAATTCTCTCTTCTCAATATATATTTGATTTTAATTCTTCAAGTAGTAGATCTAAGCTAGTTCTTTTAAGATTACTAAAATTATAACCAGATTCAGCTTGGCTAGAGTGCATATATGGAAATATATTAAAATCAAAATATCATAAATTTATACCAGTTATAATCATATCATATTGTGATTTATCTCATATAATTCCTCAAATATCTTGAATATTATATGGAACTAATTCAATATTTATTCATAAACTTTTTAAACTGTCTCTAATAAAGTTAGCAGTTTGTTCTAAATCTCTTTGAGAATTTAAAAAATATAAGTTTAAAGAAAATGGTTCTAAATCATTATTATAATACAAGCTATCATCTAAATTTTGATAAGAAATTAATAACTCTTGTTCTGAGTTAGATCATTCTTCTTGCGTATTTTCTTCTTCTTGATTTTGACTTTCTTCTAATCTTCTTTGTTCAGATAATTCTGAAACTAATTCATTTCTGTATTCTTCAATAGCACTTTGGCTAGAATTGTAATAAAAATTTATATCATCAACTAATTCTCTTTCTCAATCAGTTACAAAATAAATTTTATAATTATTTTCTCATGGCTGTATTGAATCATAAGCTTCACTAAGTCTGTAATAAAATTCATTATCTCCAGGAGTAAATCACTGCAAAGAATAATCATTTACGATTACCTCATCAACTCAACTACTAACTCATCAAGTTAATAAAATATCATCTTGAGTTACAAAATTGTATTTTTCAACATAATTAGGACTAGTTATTGTGTTTGTTCCTTCTTGAAAATCATCAATTGTTAATCATTCTAAATCGGAACTATTATTTTCACTTCAAGTACTTGTAGAAATATTTTCTTCATCTAATATTCAGTCAATAAGACTAGATTTTTTATTGTATCAAAGAGATGACATTATTTCTTCAAAATTTCTATTATTTGGCGTATTTGTTATATCCATATCATTCATATATGGATTATCAACTTCTTCAAAATTATTTTCTCAAAGTAGTCATACCAAATTATTAGAATTAATTTCATTTAAAATAAATGATCTTAAATTGTAACTAGATACATTCTCTTTATTAATGAATAAACCAATAAATTGAGGAACTGTATATTTATGATTTCAAAGTCTAGGATTCGAATTTCATATAATGTTTTCATTATCATTAAAAATATTTACTGATTGGCTATTTTTTAAAAAAGTAGAAGTATCAGGGAATATATTTAATACTAGTTTTTCAATATTTCAATTATTAAAATAAGGATTTCTATCCAAATTTATTTTTGAAACTCATATTGTCGCATCTGAGCTAATATTTGTAATTACAAAATCTCAAGAATATATTCAATCAGTTTTATTAAAATTAGATTTTACATCTTCTTCTGTTAGATTTTCTACCATTTTTTGTGGTAAAATAGGTTGAAAAAATATATTTAAAACATTTATATCGTTTTGATCATTACTAAAAATAATTACGTCATTTTGATTTTGTATTTCAGTATTTTCTAAAAGAGAACTAATAATAATATTAGATCACGTTTCTTCTATTTTTTTAAAAGTAGAAATAATATCATCTGCAGTAATTCTTTCTCAGTTTGACCAAAAAGCATTGTCATTAATAAAACATTCAATTCTTGAAATATTTTCTATATCACAACTAACAATATCTCATACTATTTTTTCTTGTTTTACATCATATTTTAACAAACTTCTATAAAGTAATCATACTACATATTCATTATTTCCAGATAATGGAACTAATGGATTTAGACTTGGAAAATTTCATATCAATCATTCAGATATTGTTCCTCATTCAACGGGAATAGTTTCAGAGTCTTCATAAAGGTAAACATATGACAAATGAATTGCCGATAAAAACAAAAATAGAATACTTATTAAAAATAAGTATTTCTTAAGTTTGCTTAGTTTTTTTATAATCATAAAATGTGACTAAATTATACAATTAGGTATAGTGCCAATGAGTTTAGAATGAATAAAGTTCCTAAAATAATAGTAGCATTATGTAATATTTTTTCAGGCCCTCTTTTTGTAGCTTGTCCCATTCCTCCACTCATGTCAGTAAGATTTAAAGTTACGTTTTTATTTTGTATCAATACAACGAATATTAGCATTATTGCAATAATTATTTCGCTGAATTTTAATAAATCAATCATATCTATTTCTTATTAAATAATAATGTATAAAAGATATTCAAAATTGTAAAAATTGCAACAGCAATTACAAAATTAATACCTCAATTAATGTCATAAGACACTCATGGAATAATTAATATTTGGTTCAAAATGTAATCAAGTAACCAAAGAATTATTCAGTTTATAAATAAAACAACTAATCCTAAAAATATAAAAAATAATGGTAAAGACAAAATCTTTAATATTGGCTTAATTGTAACATTAATAATTCACAAAATAGCTCATCAAATAATGTAAGTTTTTAATCATCATTCGACAATTATTCAAGAATCTACTCATAATTCAGCATTTGGTCATAAAAAATAAGCCAAAACATATAATATAAGAGCATTAAATAATATGGATAAAAATATTTTCATTTTTTATAATTTTAAAATTTTAATTAATTTTTCTATTTTTGTAAGTTCTGTTTTTTCAGCTTCTTCCAAAAAATTAGGTAATATGTTTTTTAAATCTGTATAAATTTTATTATCAATTTTTAAATCAATATTTTTTATCGCAGATTTTTTCATATTTAGTCTTAAATATTCAGCATTTTCATTATTGTATATAAATCAAAATTTTTCTATTTTTTGATAATCATAAAAATAATCTCATATTTTTATTCATATTTCGTTAATTTTTACATTTATATTATCAGATGAATTATTTTCTATAAAAAAACTTATTCAAGCTATTAATAAAACTATTGCAGTTAATCAGTATTGATTTGTAATTATTCACCAAATAGATATCCCAAGTACAATAGAAATCGCTATAATATACCAAAATTTTCATCTGTTTTTTTCATCAGAAAAACTCCATTCGTAACTAAAATTTTCCATAAATTTATTTTTGAATTAATTGAGCTTAATTATACTTAAAAATATATTTTTTCAAAGAAAAAATAAACAAGCAAAATATATATGATTGACTAATTAAATTATTTGGTTATAAATTATAACTATAAGTTTTATAATTAAAAATTTTTTTATGTTAGATAGAATAAAAGTTTTTTGAAGTTTTGAAGAATTATCAAGAGATGAAAAATATGAAAAAAAATCTTTTGAAGAATTAAATGATTTTATTGAAAATAATCCAGGAGTTGATATTGAAAGTGTTAGAGAATCTTACTTAAAAGTATTATCAGAAGAAAATTTTGAACAAAATAAATTTGATTACGAAGAATTAGATTTTGTTGTCAAAAAAACTCTTGAAGAATCAGGAGAAGCTATAAATTCTATTTTGTTATTTCTTGATTTTAAATACAGAGAAAAATCTGAAATGATAAAAGAAGTTTTTTCAGATACTTTTTTTCTAATAGATGAAAATGTTTTAGAAAAAATAGTCTCTACTATTATGACAAAAAAAAATTGATTTATGCAATTATCAAATCATAATTGAGAAATAAAAATATATTTTGATTTTGAAAATTTTGAATTTTTAGAAGCATTAAAAAGACTAAAAAATAATTTAGATAGGGAAATAAACAAACAAAAAAATTAAGCAATTTGCTTAATTTTTTTGTTCTTCCGATGAATTATTTTTTCTCAAATTATCTATCATAATTTTGTTTGCAAATCATACATCTTTTAGATTATTTTGTTCAAGATGATT
>JBEPWB010000069.1:0-4898 GCA_041642635.1 bacterium | reverse complement strand
AATTTAGTTCATGATCAAGTATAATATTCCTTTTTAGGTTCTATAAAATCATTTTTTTGTAAATTTGTACTACTAGAGTTGCTCAAAAAATGATTTTTTTCAATATTATCTTCATTTATAAGACTAACTTTTTCTAAGCTTTGATTAACAGAATGATAAACTGCTTTAAAAATATTTTTTTCATTTGCAAATCTTACTTCTAATTTTCTAGGATGAACATTTACGTCAACTTGGGTAGGATCAACAATAATATTTAGAATATAAAAAGGAAAAGTTCCATGGGGTATATATCTATTAAAAGCATCATTTACTGCTTTTGCAATCAAATATGATTTTATTGGTCTTTTATTTATGTATAAGTTTTGTCTATTTCTATTATTATAGTTTACTTTTGGATCAGAAATATAACCAGAAATATTTATTCACTGCATTCAAAAATCTATTTTTAGTAAATTTTCAGATACTTCAGATCAATAAACATTATATATTCTAGTTAGAAAATTTTCTCATGATTTATAATTAAAAACTTTTTTTTCATCACTTATAAATTCAAATCAAATATTTGGGTAAATAAGAGCTATTTCATTTAAATAAGTAAGTATATGATTATACTCAGTTCTTGGTTTTTTTAAATAATTTAATCTTGCAGGCGTGTTATAAAACAAATTTTCTATAATTATTTTTGTTCAATAATCTCTTGGCTTTGTAATTATTTTTTCTTTTTCTCAACCAATTATTTTAATACTTGATCAAAATTCGTCATTTTCATTTTTTGTTATTATTTCCATATCTGATATTGATGAAATAGAAGAAATTGCTTCTCATCTAAATCAAAAAGTCATAATATTATGCAAATCTTCTATAGATTTAATTTTTGATGTTGAATATTTTTCAACTGCTAAATCTAGATATTTATTTTCTATTCAATCTCCATTATCATCTATAATTATTTTTTTTATTCATCAATCTAATATTTCTATTTTTATATTTTTAGAATTTGCATCAATAGAATTTTCAATCAATTCTTTAATTACAGAAACGGGTCTTTCTACTACTTCTCATGCTGCTATTTGGTTTGAAAGTGTTTTTTCTAGCTTTATTATTTCTGTCACTTTTATTTTTTTAGGAGATAATTTTATTTTTTGAATAATATTTTATTGTGTTCTTCAAATTTTTCTATTATATTGTGTAAAAATTTGAATTTTTCTCATTTTTTTAGATAAATGTATCAAGTTACTGAAGCTATAAAAGCTCAAAGAGCATCTATCATTAAGTCAAACATAGTGTCTCTTACTCAAAGTCTAGTATCAAAATATCAGTATGCAATTTCTAAATTTTTTGCTTTTTGCATATTAGCATTTGTATATTCATCAACAGTAAATTCAAAAATTTCCCAAACTGCTCATAACATCATAGCAAAACTAAAAGCAAAAATTGCAATTATTATTTTTGGAGCTATTAATTTTCATGCTTTATAAAGCATATACATAATAAGAAAACCAATAAATCACATAGCAATTCAAGCAAATGTATGAAGAAGAGTATCCCACCAAAATATTTTTTCATAAAAATTATGTACTTCTCATAGAAACAGAGAAATAAAAATAAAAAATATTATTATTACTTGAAATTCTTTAGGAATTACTACTTTGTATTTTGCAAATATTATATAAAAGTATGTAAGTAATAGTGCTAAAAGAGTAACAAAAACTGTTATCCAGTTTTGTTCATAAATTCAAATTATAGCAGCTATTACTAAAATAGTTCTCATCAACATTGTAAAGTTATCACTAAAAAACATTCTATTAAATATTTCAAAAATTTTTTTCATAGTATATTATTAACATAAATTAATTTGTTTTATTATATTAATTTTTAGTCAAAAAAAAAGTAAAACTATTTTGTTTTACTCTTTTTTTCTCTAAAGAAGTCTAATACAGATTCTTTTATTTGTTCTGGAATACTTGCATATGCACTAAAAACTTGTTTTATTTTATTGTATACCTCTAATATTTCCATTAATGGTCCTAGTATTTTTATAATTCTAATTAAAGTTATTATTATAAGTGTTCATATAATTGATGAAAACACTATTAATACTAAATATAGTATTTCTAATATTGTTAAGTCCATAGTATTTTTTTTAATTTTTTAAATTAAATCTATCTCCCTATTTATATCTAATTTAAAAGATTTTACAAGTTTTTGAATATTTTCTTTTCATTCAATTACTTTTAATATTTTTTCATTTTCAAATACAATCATAGCAGGAATTGAATTTACTCCTAATTCCTCAAAATCTATTCATTCAATTTTTTCTTTAGAAAGTTTAAAGTAAATATTTTGAGAAAAAGTTTTTGTTACTAAAATTGGATATTCAAAAGTCAAATTTTTAAAAAAATCACTATTTTCTTTTCAAATAATTAAAATTGATCTTTTTGTAAATGTTTTATTTTCACCAGTTTTTTCATCAGTAAAATCTTTATTTTTTGATTTTTCAACCAACAAATCATAAGATTTTTTATCTTTTATAGTTGCTTTAGAATCAAGAATTTTTTTTCAAGTATTTTCTATAGTATCATTTGTAAATTTTTTTGCTTTTTTTGTTGCGTCAGAAAATCATTTTTTGAATTTTTCAATATCCATTTTTGTTAATTAATATATAATTTGTCTTATTTTATCATACTTATTATAAAATGTAAAAAAAATGTCATAAATAATTTTATAAAAAAATTTGCAATTCTATATTTTTTTTATATGATATGGCCAGTTTTTAACTATTTTTAATTTTTAAATAAATTTTATGACAAATTCAGAACTAATAAAAAAGGTTCAAACTCCTTTTTTACAAGAAGATAGACCTCAAGTAAGAACAGGTATGGAAGTAGAAGTTTACCAAATTATTAAAGAAGGTGGTAAAGAAAGAATTCAAAGATTTAAAGGTTTAGTTATTAAAACTGCTGGAAAATCTGAATTAGAAAAAACTGTTACAGTTAGAAGAAAAATTTGAGCATTTGGTGTTGAAAAAGTATTTACAATTCATTCTCCAACTATTCAAAAAATAGATATTCTAAGACAATTTAAAGTTAGAAGAAAATCTATTAAATTTATCAGAGATCTTACTGGTAAAGCTGCTAGACTTAAAGAAGTTAGAAAATAAGAAAAACTCCAAAATTAATTTTGGAGTTTTTTATTATAAAAATAATTTTTTTTTCTTTTAAAAAATAAATTTTTATGTATACTTTAGAACAAAATTAGTTACTTAATAAATTAATAATGAATTTGAAAGATTTAAGTTTAGAACAATTAATAAAAAAAATAGAAGCAAAAGAAATTACTAGATGAGAAGTTTTTGATTATTTTTTGAATAGAATTGAAAAATATGAATCAAAAATTAATTCATATAATTTTATAGACAAAAATTGATTAAACGTTGATGATTGAGTTTTAAACGGTTTGCCTTTGGCTATAAAAGATATTTTTTGTCAAAAATGAATTCCAACAACTTGTTCTTCAAATATGTTAAAAGATTTTGTTCCACCATATGATTCAACAGTTATAAAAAATTTGAAATCTGAGGGGATGAGTTCTTTATGAAAGGCTACAATGGATGAATTTGCAATGGGTTCTACAAATGAGTCTAGTGCTTTAAAAAAAGCTATAAATCCTTGGGGAAATAATAGAATTCCAGGTGGTTCTAGTTGATGATCAGCTGCAATAGTTGCTGCTTGACTTGCTCCTGCTGCTTTATGAACTGATACTGGTTGAAGTATTAGACAACCTGCAAGTATGTGTAATGTTGTTTGATTCAAACCTAGTTATGGTAGAAACAGTAGATATTGAGTAATGGCTATGGCTTCTAGTCTTGATTGTCCATGATCATTGACAAAAACAGTAAAGGATTCAGCGATATTGTATAATATTATGAATTGACATGATGATAATGAAAATACTTCTCTTCCTGGAAAAGATGTTATTGATGAAAAAATTTGGGAAACAAAAGATTTAAAATGATACAAAATCTGAGTTCCAAAAGAATATTTTGAAGAATGATTAGATGATTGAGTTAGAAAAACAATTGAAAAATCAATTGAAAAATTAAAAGAATTAGGAGCAGAAATAAAAGAAGTAAGTTTGCCAATGACTAAATACGCGATTGCTACTTATTATATTATTATGCCAGCTGAAGTTTCTACAAATATGAGTAGATATGACGGTTTGAGATTTTGACATTCATCGGATAAATGATACGAATCAACTGACGAATTTTTTATGAATAATAGAGCTGAATGATTTTGAGATGAAGTAAAAAGAAGAATAGTTCTTTGAAGTTATGTTTTATCAGCATGATTTTATGATGCTTATTTTAAAAAAGCAACTCAAATTAGAACTCTAATAATAAAAGATTTTGAAAAAGCTTTTGAAGAAGTAGATGCTATTGTTAGTCCTGTTTCTCCAAATGTTGCTTGGAAAAGTTGAGATAAAATAGATGATCCTGTAAAAATGTATCTAAGTGATGCTTATACAATACCACCTTCTCTAGCTTGATTACCTTGAATAAGTGTTCCTGCAGGTTTTGCTGAAAGTGAAGACAAAGAAAAAGAATTACTTCCAGTTTGAATGCAAATATTAACACCAAGATTAGAAGAACAAAGATTATTTGAAATAGCTCACGTATTTGAACAAAATACAAATTATTGAAAACAAAATCCCTCTTGATTTGAAGACTAAAAAATTTGCAAAAATAACTATAAATATGGTAAAATATTTATAGTTATTTTTTTATACAAATATATGAGTCAAGGAATAATTCAAACTTCTAATATGCCTGGTTTTGAAAATCCAGAACTTAGAAAAGAAATAGACAGAGATAATGAAGTTTTTTTACAAGAGCAACA
>JBEPWB010000068.1:0-5096 GCA_041642635.1 bacterium | reverse complement strand
ATCCCAATTATTAGAGAAAAGACTTTTAGTTTGAATAAATCAAGTAAAAGGTTTTTTAAAATTATAATTAATATTTCTTAATACAAGAGGAGTAGATCAAGCTACAAAACTAATTTTTCAAGAATTGCTTACAAAAGGAGTTCTTGATTTTATGTTAGTAATATTAAAAGAAAAATTTCTTCAAGATCAAGCAATATTAACAGAACTAGGAACATCTGAAAAATTTAGAGCGTTTCAAGAATTATTAATCAAATCTGAATTAATTCAAGAAGTATCAGAGAAGTTAGAAAAAACTCAAGCATCTCACCAACCAACAATAGGTTTATTTTGATTAGTATATCAAGAAATATTAACACTAACAGAATTAGAGTCAGAGTTATTAGCAAAAGCTCAGTTAGAATCTGTAGATGAGCTTCAAAGGTTCATAGAAATAGTTTTAGTAGCAGTTTGAGTTGCTGGTCTAGGAGCATTAGATGGACAAGACGAGCTATCACAAGAACTAGAACTAGTAGAAGTACAATCTCCGAGTAAACAAGTAGTTGTAGTAGTTGTTACTCTAGTTCAACAACTAGAACTATTAGCAGACCAATTATTCGTTTGTTTACAATTTATAGTTCAGTTAGAATTCCAGCTACCTTCTACACTACAATTTGACCATGACGGCGACCAACTAGATATATAGCTTGAACAACTTCATCCATAACTTTTTGAAGAGCTAGTAGTTGGTTTTGGTTCTGGTGGTGGAGGTGGAGGTGTAGTGTTTTCATTTACTTTTTCAATAGCAGCTCAGTTAGCACAAGAAACTCTATCAGCAGAACGAGTTGTACCTGCATATTCTCAATCTCTTTCCATTTGATCAGCAAGTTCGCTTAAGTTATTAGCATTTTCTGCATGTTCAGTCCATTGTCAAAGTTGAACTTCGTTTGCTCAAGTTACTTTTACTCTTGTTCAATCTTTTAATGTAACTTCTTGTTCTAATGCAAAAGTAGACTGAAAAAAAGCAAAACTAATTATTAAAATTAAAATTTTTTTCATACTTTTATTGATTATTATATAAAATATTAGAAACAATTTCTCAATTTTTTTCACCAAAAATTCAATAATTATTTCTAGCTAATTGTTCTTCTAAAAATATTGTGTATCAATTTTTAATTAACATATTTAAATCATCTTCAATAGTTTCAGATTCAAAATCTAATTTTTGGTATAATGTAATAAAAGCCATCAATTTATTAATATAATCAATATATGTAATTCTTTCATCATTCATCAAAATAGGGTCATTCTCAATAACGTTTTTTGCTTCTAATAATAAAGAATAAGCATTTTTATATTCTCAGTTATCAAAAGAATATAATCATAAAAGTTCATAAGCATAAGAATTATTAGGATTTAATTCTATTGATTTAGAAGCATTGTTTTCAATTTGAGTAGAATATTCATCACTATTTAACATATAATAAGCTTTTGCTAAAGCAACGTAACCCATTGGATAATTCGGATTAGTATCAATAGAATTTTCAGCATATTCAATAGAAGCATCAATATCTGGATTTTCAGGATTTAGTTTGTATTCTAAACCACTAAGAGAATAATAAATTTCAGATTTTAAAGCACTGTCATTAGTATTTAATCAATAATCAAAATATACTTTTGCATTTTCATAATCACCAGTTTTATTAAGATATCTAGCAATATTTATAGAAACATTTACATTAGAACTATCAAGATTGTAAGCATCATAATAAAAACTATAAGCTTTTTCAGTTTCTCACATTAAATCATAAACATGTCAGATTTGATTATTCAAAACAGCTCTTTGAGAGTCATTAATATTTTCTAATTTTAAAGCTTGATTATAAAAATCTAACGCTTCGGAAAAGTTTTTTGTTATTTCATTAGCAAAACCTAAGTAATACAAATTTTGATAATTTTGTTCTTTATTTTCAAGAATAGAAATAACTTTTTGAGAATATTCATTTTCTTTGTAAGCATAAACTCATTCTTGAAGATAAGAATGAATTAATAAATTTTTATTTTCATCACTTAAATCTTCAAATTCTCAAGAGTTTTCAATTTGATTAATAGCTTGAGAGAAATTTCAAGAATCAATTAACACTTCTATATCACTTCTATCTGAATTTTGCTCAATATTTTGAGAATTATCAGGAACTTCTTGAATATCTTTATCAGAACAAGAATATAGAAATAGGAGAGTTATAATAACAAGTAGTTTTTTCATAATTATTATAAATTATTTATTAAAGTATAATAATAATAACATATTTTTTTATACTAAACAAAAAAAACTACTTTTTAGTAGTTTTTTAATCTTTTTTCTCTTCTTTATTATCTTCTTTTTTTACAACTTCTATTTTTTTAGCTTTTTGTTCTTCGTGTTTTTTTTGTTCTTCTTTTTCTGTTTCAGTTAATTCTCTTTTTAATCAAACTCTTCATTTATCAAGATCAACTTGAATAATTTCAAAATCAACATCATCTCAAAGATTTAAAACTTCTTCAACTTTTTCTATTCTTTTGTAGCTTAATTTTGAAACATGTATCATTCAAGATTTTCATCTAAACTCTACGATTGCTCCTGTTCAGTCAATTATTTTTACAACTTTTCATTTTCATTTATAACCAACTTCTGGAACCCAAAGTAATTCTTTTATTTCATTAATTACTTTTTCTCATCATTCTTGAGTTTCTGAAGTTATTGTAGCAACTCAGTCATCAGCAATAGAAATTCTTATAGAATGTTCTTTTTCCATTCTTTGAACATTTTCTCATCATTTTCAAATAACAGTTCTTATTTTATCAACTGGGATTTGAAGACTAAGAATTAATGGAGCATATTTTGATAATTTTTCATTTGGGGCACTTTGAACTTTTAACATTTCTCAAAGTATATATTCAACAGCTCCATTTGATTGTTTGAATGCTTCTCTAAAAACATCCATTTTTAATCATTTTATTTTTACATCTAATTGCATTGCTGTAATTCATTTTGCAGTTCTAGCAACTTTAAAATCCATATCTCAAAGAAAATCTTCCTGAGCTTGAATATCTGAAAGTATTTTGTATTTTCAAGTTTCTTCATCATAAATCATTCACATTGCAACTCATGCAACTGGTGATTTTATTGGAACTCAAGCGTGCATCAAACTCATTGTTGATCAGCAAACTGAAGCCATAGAGCTAGATCAATTACAAGTAGTAATTTCTGAAACAACTCTTATCGTGTATGGAAACTCGTCTTCACTTGGTAAAACTGGCAATAAAGCTCTTTCTGCTAATGCTCAGTGACCGATTTCTCTTCTACCAACTCATCTCATCATTCTAACTTCTCAAACCGAATATGGAGGAAAATTATAGTGATGTAAGTATCTTTTTTCTGATTCTGGCATCATTCAATCTAGAGTTTGAACATCATCAGGTCAACCAAGAGTAGTAATTGAAAGTGATTGAGTCATTCATCTTTGAAAAAGTGCAGAACCATGAGTTCTAGGCAATAATCATACTTCTCAAATAACTTCTCTAACTTCATCTATTTTTCTACCATCAAGTCTTTTTTCATGATCTAGGATATTTTTTCTCATTACTTCTTTTACTCTCTTGTAAACCATTGCTCAGATAGAGTTTTCGTCAACAATCATTTCTTCATTCTCAAAATTGCTATCAAAACTATATCATTTTGATAATAAATGTTCTTTTACTTCTACATCTAAAGTATTTAATGCCTTTTGAAATTCTTTTTTTCATTTGTTGTATAAAACTTCCATTTTTTCTTCTGATAAATAATCTTTTACAAGATCATAAAGAGAAACATCTGGAACATTAAAATACGCTTTTGCTTCAGCTATTCAAAATACTTCTCTATATTCATTAACAAAATCTATTTGTGAATTACAAATATGTTTTATTATTTCGTGAGATTTTTCAAGAGCTTTTACCATATCTTCATCACTAACCTCGCTAGCTCAAGCTTCAACCATAGTTATAGCATCAAGTGTTCAAGCAGTCAATAAAGTTAATTTTGCTCACTTTTCTTCTATTGAAGACGGATTAAAGATATAACTTCAATCTTCAAGCATAGAAATTTTACAACCAGCAACTGGTCATTCAAAAGGAGTTCAAGCCATCATTAAACCCATAGAAGCTCCAGTAATTCATAAAAATCATAATTCTTTTTCTCCGCTAGAAGATAAAACAGTAGCTATAACTTGAGTATCATTAATTATTCATTTTGGAAACATTGGTCTTATTGGTCTATCAATAAGTCTTGCTGTCAAAGTAGCTTCATCGCTTGGTCTAGCTTCTCTTTTTTGAAATCTATTTCAACCAATTTTACCAGTAGCATAAAATTTTTCTTGCCAATCGACAACTAGTGGAAAAAAATCAGCTTTTTCGTTTAATCATTCTTCTTTAAAACCAGTAGAAACAAATAAAACATTATCGTTTTCATCTGTAATTGTAACTGCTCAGTTTATAAGAAGTCATAATTTTCAAGACTCAAAACTTATTTTTTGTCATTCTATATCATAAGTTTTTTTGACTGGAGTCAATCTAGTGGCATTTTTATCTGACAAATTTATCATAAAAAATATTTTTAATAAATAAAAAATATTTTTTAAAAGAACAAATAATGAAATATTTTAATAAATATTTAATTTAAAAAAATTAAAAACAAAAAATTTACTAAAACATTTCATCATTTAGTTATTCTTTTAAAAAATACTTGCTCAAATTATAATAAATAATCAAAAAATTACAAAAAAACTATATACTTTTTGTTAACTATAAAAAAATATGTTAATATTATTATACTTTAATAAATAATTTATAATAATTATGAAAAAACTATTTGTTATTATAACTCTCCTATTTCTATATTCTTGTTCTGATAAAGATATTCAAGAAGTTCCTGATAATTCTCAAAATATTGAACAAAGTAATAATCAAGAAAATTATTATGATAACACAAATACTTGAACAGTTTTAATGGAAGAATGAAAGTTATTAGAAGCTATTAACTTTTATGAGAATAACGAAAATTATTCTAATAATATAGATTTAGCAAAATCATATTTATCTTA
>JBEPWB010000067.1:0-5209 GCA_041642635.1 bacterium | reverse complement strand
TAGAAAAATTTCAAAATGAATTTTTCAATGATGAAAAAGAAGAAAAAGAAAAAGAAAACAAAAAAGAAGAAAAAAAAGAACTTTTTAGTAATTATGTTTCTTGATATGAGCAAAAGCTAGAAAAATATGAAAATAAAGAAATTATAAAACTAACAAAAAAATTAAAAATATTAACAAGAGTGGTTTATAGCTTTATATTTGTTTGATTAATTGCCTGAATAGGTTTTACTAACTATTTTATATATGATTTTTCTAAAAATACTCCTGAAGATATCAGTGATGAATTAATAGCTAAAAATATGGAGAATAATAAAGAATTCAATGAAGACATTCTATCTTATGAAGAAAACTCTGAACTAGAACAATTAAACTCAGCTTGAGAAGTTGAAGATAATAACTCTAACTGAAATATTGATAATGAAACATCAACTTGAAATATTTCATGAACTTGAGAAATTCAAGATAATTGAAACTGAACAATTAATAATCAAGATTTAACAAGAGAAGAAATTAACAAAATTGTAAAAGAAAATCTAGAAAATAAAATAAAAGATATTTTTAAAAGATAAAGCCCTAAAAATAAGGACTTTATCTTTTTTAAAAATTATTCAAAAATATTATACAAAAATAGTCAAGATAAAATTTAGCAATATTTTTTAAAAGTATGTTAAAATAATATTAAATTAATTCTTAAAAGATATTAAAGATTATGTGATTAACAAAAAATCTAGAAGCATTAAAAATAAAATACAATATATGAGATGTGGTTTCATACATAAACTCAATTTTTAATGATGCCATAGAAATGTGAGCTTCGGATATTCATATTGAACCAGCTGAGGATTTTATAATAATCAGATATCGTATTGATTGAAGTTTTTTTATAAAAGACAAGGTTTCTAAAGAAAACACATCTGCAGTAATTACAAGACTAAAGGTATTATCAAAAATAAAAATTGATGAAAATAAAAAACCTCAAGACTGAAAAATTGTTTTTGAATACGAAAAAGAAAAACAAAATATTGATATCAGACTTTCTACTCTACCTACAAACTATTGAGAAAAAGTAGTAATGAGAATATTAAAACAAGATGATAGTTTGACAAATATTGAAGCGCTTTGATTAATAGATGTAAATCTAGAAAAAGTAAGAGTTGCATTAGAAAGTAAATATTGAATTATTCTAGTTGCCTGACCTACAGGTTCTTGAAAATCTACAACTTTGTTTTGAATACTTAAAAACTTCAATCCTCTAGAATATAATATTTCTACATTAGAAGATCCTATCGAATATAATATTGAATTTGTAAATCAATCTCAAGTAAAGCCAGATATTTGATATACGTTTTCTACATGACTTAGATCTTTAGTTAGACAAGATCCTGATATTATAATGGTATGAGAAATCAGAGATAAAGAAACAGCAATTCTAGCGGTTGAAGCTGCACTTACTGGTCACTTGGTATTATCAACAATCCATACCAATTCAGCCACAGGTACAGTACAAAGACTTATAAATATGGGTGTAGAACCGTTCTTATTAGCATCAGCTATGAAAATGGTAATCAGTCAAAGATTATGAAAAAGAATTTGTAAATATTGTAAAAAAGAACATCCATTAATAGATTATGAAAGAAAAAAAGTAGATCAACTACTTTGAGATATTTTAACAAAAGAAGATCTTGAGGCGGCTACATTTTATAAATGAGAATGATGTGAAGAATGTAATTACACAGGATATAAATGAAGACTTTGAATACATGAAGTATTAATTGTTGGTGATTATTTAGAACCAATGATATTAGAAAAAGAAAGTGCTAACATTATGAAAAATGAAGCAGTAAAAAATTGAATGGTAACAATAGTTCAAGACGCACTTATAAAAGCAATTCTATGAGAAACTACGATAGAAGAAGCATTTAAATTAATATAAAAAAATTATGTTTAAATTTTTAAATAAAAAGAAAAAAGTAGATAAAGAAAAAATCAAAGCTTTTGATTCAGCGATAGAGGCAATTAACGTCTATATCGCTACTTCTGATTGGGAAAATGCAAAGCATTGATTAGAAGAAATCTATTTCAAAGAAAAAAAATCTTTTTATAAAGCTGTCGAAAAATTAGAAAACTGAAAAGCTGAAGAAAAATATCAAAACGAAGTAATGGCTGAAAAAGCAAAAGATATTTTTAAAAGAAATGAAAAAATTATAAATAATTTAAGAAAAAAAATAGAAAAGTGAGAAAAGGTATATAATGAAACTCAAAGACAAAAAAGATTAAAAGTTAGATTTGCAAAAGTAAAAGTAAAAATAAGTGAATTAATGTGAAAGAAAAAATACAATGAAGCTTCAAGACTTTTAAGTATTTTTTTAGAAGAAAATAAAGATGATATTAAAGTAATTAAGTATTATAACAAACAAAAAAACAAAATAAAATACTTAATGGAAAAGCAAAGAAAAATTGAAACAGAAAAAATCAAAAAAAACACAAGAGATGAAGCAATGAGCTTGATTTGAGAGACTTCAAAAATGTTTAATAAAACAAGCAATGAAAAAAAAATGGAAGAAGAAACTTCTTGGTTCAAAAAGTTATGATTATATAAAAGAATAAAAGAAGGAATAAAAAGAAAAAAATTAATGGATGAGGTAAATATTTTATTAGAAGAAAGCGATAAGATAAATAATCAAGTTTTAACAAAAAGATTAGAAAACATTCATAACTGATTAACAAAAGAAATAAAGAAGAAAAATATTTTATGATTTGATTTGTATTGAAAAATACTTTGAGCAGATAAAATTTCATGAGATACTTTTTGAATGGAAGAAGTTTGAAATAAATATAAATTTTTTATATGAGACGCTACTGGACACTGAATAAAAGCTGGTTTCATAGTAACTCTTTTAAGTAAACTTTTTAGAGATAATGTAAAAAAACCAATAAAAGAAGCTATTTTTAATATAAATAATTGATTAAAACAAGACCTATCTTCTAGAAATTTTATAACATGAGTTTTCTTCGAAATAGAAAAAACTACAAAAAGTTTATCATTTGTTTGAATGTGACATGAACCATTACTTATTTATAGACGTAAAAAAAATGAAGTTGAAAAACTTATTCCTGGATGATTAGCTGCATGAATAAGAGTTATTAAAAATATTGACGATATTAAAATAAAAAATATTGAAATGGAAGATTGAGATATTTTATTATCTTATAGTGACTGAATAATTGAAAGTAAAAATGAAGATTGAGAATATTATTGAATAGAAAAATTATCTGAAAATTTTAAAGTAATCGCTGAAAATGAATGAAACACAAAAAAAATATATGATTACCTTATAAATGATTTAAAACTATTTTCAGGTTGAACTAATTTTAATGATGATGTTACGGTAATTTTATTAAAAAGAGATGAATTAAGAGATAATGTAAACAAAGAAGAAATACGTGAAATAGGTAAAAAACAATGACTTGATGAAGAAGAAATTAAAACAATAAAATGAAAAACTCAAGTTCAAATAAAAAAAGAAATTGAAGATTTAAAAAGAAAAAAAGAATTAAAAAGAATAATAAAAAATCTAGAAAACTTATACTATACTTGAGAAACTCTAAAATTAAAACAAGAATGTATTAGATATATAAAAGAATGATATATTCATAAAAAAATTAATTTTTTCTTGAAAAAAGCAATCGAAAACGAAAAAAACTATTCGATAAGACAAAAAAACAAAAAAATGGAAACAAAATATAATGTTTTATTGAGTTTGTACAAAAAATGAGATTATACTACTGTAATTAGAGAAATTGAAGATCTAATTTCAAAGGATTGAAATATTTAATAAACAAAAAAAATGTTAGGAATTTGACAAAAATTTTATGATCACTATTGAAACTTTGAAAACAAAAAGTTCTTGAAACTTTTAGAAGACGCAAAAAAAGCAAAGTTTAAATGACACAATAGGTCGTCAATTGGTTGAAAAAATATAGAAATCAACCTATTTAATAGTGTAAAAAAAATTGAGGTATGGCGTTTTATAAATAAATTTTCAATTTTACTAAACTCATGAATTGATATAAAATGAGCTCTTTGAATATTAGCAAAGCAAATAAAAAATCCATATCTTAAAAAAATAACATTAGAAATAAGAGAAAATATAGATCATGGTATAACAATTTATGAAACTATGATTCAATATCCAAAAGTATTTGATCCTTTAACTGTTTCTCTTATAAATGTTTGAGAAAAAACATGACAACTTTGAAAAATTTTAAATGAATTAGATTGAAGTTTGTTAGAAAACATTGAGTTAAAATGAAAAGTAAAATGAGCGATGATTTATCCAATGATTTTGATAATTTTGACTATTTGAATGGTAATTTTTATGATGGTATTTATCGTTCCTAGAATTACTGAATCTTTTAGTAAAGCTGGTGCCGAATTGCCATTACTTACTACTGTGGTTGTAAATGTTTCTAATTTTATTATTAATGACTGGATATTATTACTTGGATCATTATTTTGATCAATAGTTGCTATAAAAATTTTTAATAAAACATATTTCTGAAAAAATGCTATGGCAGTATTTATGACTAGAATTCCAATATTTTGATATATTGTAAAAAGATCTAATATTATTTATTTTACAAAATCGTTTACCTTACTATTGGATTCATGAGTATTATTATTAGAATCACTAAAAACTGCAAGTAATGTTGTTCCAAATTTAGCTTATAAAAAAGAATTAATTAGAGTAAAAAACGAAGTAGAAGTTTGATTAACTATTTCAAAATCTCTTTGATTAAATTTGGAATATGAAGAATCTGTTTATATTAACAAATTATTTCCTGAAGAATTTACTTATGTAGTAAATACATGAGAAGAAACTTGAAGTATCTCTAATTCTTTGAAAAAAATATGAAACAACTATAACTGAGAATTAAAAAGATATATATGAAATCTTTCTAGTATGATGGAACCTGTAATTATTGTAATTGTTGGTGCTTTAGTTGGTACAATTGTAATTGCAATTATGCTACCATTTTTCGAAATGTGAAAAGTTGCTCAATGAGTATAGAAAAAATTGATTTTTTTATCACTTTTTTTGAAAAAAAAGCAAAAACCCAAAGTTTTTTTACTTTGGGTTTTTGTTTAGCCATCGGCAAGCTATAGCTTTTTTATTATTTTTATACATAAAATATTATTATATATAAA
>JBEPWB010000066.1:0-5449 GCA_041642635.1 bacterium | reverse complement strand
TATGTTTAGCTTTAATATTTTTATCTTTTAAATTTTTTTTCCATCTAATAATAATTTCGGTATCCTCTGCAATGCCTTTTTTTTCGTCAAAATAGCCGAATTCATTAAAAACCTTTGACCCTATTATTTTGGTTAAACCATATTTCCATTGCCTTATTCTTAAAAGAAAATTTTCATCTGTTTTTCCTAATTCTGCAATATCATCTGGTTTTATTAAAATTATAATAATAATACATAATTCTTTTGATAAAAAACTACTTTGACTTCCACTATATTATTTATGTAAAATAAGTTATAAATATTCTGATGAAATAATAACTGTATCAGAAGAACTCAGTAATAATTTATTAAAATCAATAAATAAAAAAAATATAAAAACTATATATAATCCATTTGATTTTGAAAAAATTAATATAATAAAAAATGAAAAAATAGAAAATAATATTGAAAAGATATTTAATAATTGAAAAATAAATTTTTGTAATATTGCAAGATTATCAAGTAATAAAAAACAAGATTTAATAATAGATTATTTTTATGAATATTATAAAAATAATAAAAATATTCAATTATTTTTTATTTGAGAATGAGATAAAAAATATAAAAATATTATTACAAAAAAAATAAATTATTATTGATTAAATAACTCAATTTTTTTTCTCTGACATAAAAATAATGTTTATAAATATTTAAACAAAATGAATTATTTTTTATTTGCTTCAAAAAATGAATGATTTTGAAGAACTCTAATAGATTCGCTTGCTTGTAATATTCCTATATTAAGTCATGATTATAATTATTGAGCAAAAGAAATAATTAGAAATAATAATAATTTATCAAAATGTGAAAAAATAGAAATTCACACAAACTGAATACTTACTCCATACATGGATAAAGAAAGTTTTATTAAATGAATGGAATTAATAACTAAAACAAATTTTGATAAAATTAAAATAAAAAGTAATATAAAAAAATATAATATAGAAAATTTTAATAAAAATTGGAAATTAATTTTAAAATAAAAAATATGTTTAATCCAAAAGTATCAATAATAATTCCAGTTTATAATTGATCAAATTATCTTTGAGAAGCTATAAAAAGTGCTATAAATCAAACTTATAAAAATACAGAAATATTAGTTATAAATGATTGATCTAGTGACAACTGAGAAACTGAAAAAGTAGCTCAATCTTTTGGTGATAAAATAAAATATATTTATAAGCAAAATTGATGAGTAGCAAGTGCTCTAAATCTTTGAATAAAAAATTCTAATTGAGAATACATCTCGTGGTTGAGTCACGATGATTTATATTATGAGAACAAAATTGAAGAGCAAATAAAATTATTAGAAAAAATAGATAATAAAAATATTATTATTTATTCCAATATAGACATTGTAGACAAGGATTGAATTGTTAAGAAAAAATCAATATTTGATTTAAAAAATATTAATGAAAATAATTTTTTATATTTTTTATTAACAAAACATTTAATAAATTGATGCACCCTACTTATTCCAAAAAATATTTTTGATAAAGTTTGATGATTTGATAACGATTTAAAAACAGTACAAGATTATGATATGTGGTTTAGAATGTATCAAAAAACAAAGTTTGTAAAAATAAACAATTCTTTGATACAATCAAGATGGCATAATGAACAAGATTCAAGAAACCAAGAAAAATTTATAATAATGTTAAAAGAAGAAAAAAAAGTATACGGGAACTTCATAAAAAAAATATGATTAAAAAATATTTTTAAAAGTTATGACTGAAATATATTTTGATTTATAAAAAATTTTATATTAGGAATATATTTAAAAATATTTTTAATATTACCTATTTTTATTTTTATATGAAAATTTAAACTAGGAAAAAAATTTATATCAAAAATAAGAGAATTATTATAATCATTCTCTTATTTTTTTATATTCAGTAAAAATTTTTTCTCATATGATATCCCAAGTGTAATTATTAACTACAGTATTATAAGCATTGTCTAACATTAATTGTTTATTATCAACTCAATTTAATAAAATATTTTTTATTTTTTTTGTTAAATCATCTATATTTTGCTTATCTATCAATAATCAATTAATTCAATTCTGAATTATATCTTCTGGTCATCAAGATTTTGTAGATAAGACAAGAGTTTTTGAAATCATTGCTTCTAGTATAACAATTCAAAATCACTCACTTCTACTAGGTAATATAAACAAATCACTACTTTTATATTCCTCTATAAGTTTTTTTCAAGAAATCTTTCATCTAAAAAATATATATTTTGATAAATCATATTTTTTTACTAGTTCTTTATATTCTTTTTCATTATATCAATATCATATTAAATGAACTTCAAGATTTTTCTCATCTAAAATAGATCTATCAATTTTATTGATTGATTTAATTAATATATCGATTCACTTTGTCCATTCTAATCTTCAAACAAAAAGTATTTTAAAAATATTACTATTTTTATTATTTTTTACTTCTTCAAATTCTTTTATATTTATTCAGTTTCATATAACTTTTATATTTTTATTTGTATTATTATAATCTAAAAAATTTTTATTTGGTGCTATAACTAAATCATATTTAATTTTTGTACATAAGAATTTTTCTACATAATAATAAACAGATTTTTCTCATTTATCCATCAAATTAGCTCAATGAATTGTTGCAATTACAGGAATTCTTAAAAATATAGAAGATATTTTTCAACTAAATAATCATAAAAATGAATGCGCATGAATTAAATCGTAATTATTTTTTTTACTTTCTTTTACTATTTTAAAAAATATAGAAAAAATTGATAAAATTCTCTCAAATAAATTAAAAAATTTTTTTGGTCTACCACATCTAAAAATTTTTAATTTTCAATCTAGTAAAATTTCGTCTTTATTATATATAGTTCAATCTTCTCATTTTAAAGATCTTACAAATAAATCAATATCACAATTATGATTTTTAATTAATTTTTCACATATATTTTTTACATGTACTTGTCATCATCAAACTATTGGCTCCCAAGCATCAATTATCATAATTATTTTCATAACAATTCATTATAAATATCTAAAGTTTTTTCTATATTATTTTCCCAAAGAAATTCTTTTTTTTGTATAATTGTATAATTTCAATCATAAAAATCTATCACTCATTTTTTTATGTCGTTAATATTTCAAGGTTCTGTAAAGTTTATTTTTCAGCTTACGACTTCAGGTAATGAAGAAATATTTGATACTAATAAATTATGATCAAGACTACAAACTTCAGCTGCTGCGAATCAAAATCCTTCAGCTAATGAAGGTACAATCACAAAATCAGATGCCAATATATAATTAGCTAGTTTTTCATTAGCTACTCAAGGAATCCATATAATATTTTTTGTTATATTCAAATCATTAATTAATCATTTTATATAATTAACTCTAACTTTGTCAGTTTCTGGAACTATTAAAATGGCTTTAAAATTATTTATTTCTTTTAGAATTAATGGAATAGATTTTATGTAATTTTCTAATCATTTTGAAATTCATGGTCTTCAAAAAAATAATCCAGTATAATAAGACATTAAATTATTTTCTTTTTTAATAAATTCTATATCTTCTATTTTATAAAAATTTTTATTCCATTTTTTATAATCTATTCAATTATAAACAGTAATTAATTTTTTATCTTCTATTCAAAAACTAATTCTTAAAGAATTTTTTGTATAATTAGAAACACAAATATATTTATCAAAATTAAATTTAAAAATAAAAGATTCAAATAGTTTAAAGAAAAATCATTTATATCATACAAATTTGTACCAAAGTTTTCAAAAAATCTCGTGAACAGTTAAAACTACTTTTTTTCAGGTAATTTTTGATATTATAGAGGCTGGAATTGCAGAATTATAGGTAGTAGTATGAATAATATCTGATTCTTTTGACAATTTTATTCACTTAAAAATTGAGTAAAACATAAAATCATATCTATTATGTCAAACTCTGTAAATTTCAATATTATCAGAAATCTTTTCATAAGATGATAAATTTTTATCAAACTTTGTAGTGAGAATAGTTATTTTATTTCATTTCTTCTCAAGTCTTGAAATAATATTTTCAAAAAGAATTTCTACTCCTCAAATATGAGGTTTATACAAATCTAAAATGAATAAAATTTTCATAAATTTTAAATAATTAACTAATATTTAATAATCTTAACTTCATTATAACTAAAAATCTATTATTTAATAACTTAAAATCTTAAAAATTTTTTTCTAAAAAATAGAATAATCTTAGGACTAAAAAAAGAAAGAATATAATGAATAAAGTATTTGTCTATTCAAAATTTATTATAATAAATTTTGTAATATTTTTTGTAGTTATAAAAATTTAAATCATTAAAAAATAGTCTTGATAAATACTTTCAAAAAATATTTTTATTATCTAATGATTCTATTCTTGATAACATAATTTTTTTATTATCAAAATCATTATAATTATCTACTCAATTATTTTTTATTCTCTGATAATAAAATTCTAATGAAGCATTTGCGAATAATTGTTGTTTTATAAAATTTTTAGAAGTAATAGAATTATTATTAAATCTATAATAAATTAATTTTTCATTTAAATTAAACATTTTTTTTCATTCTGAATATAGTCTCAACCAAAGATCATAATCATGAGAAAATATTATTTTTTTTCTATAAAAAGTTTTTCTGTCATTTCTAAACATTACACTTGGATTATTTATTGCAGATTTTTTTAAAAGTATTTTTCATATATTTCAACAAAAATAATTATATTCCCTATCTATTTTTTTTCACTCTTCAGTTATAAAAAATCTATCTGTTCATAGAAGAAAGTAACATTTATTATTTTCCAAAAAATTATATTGTATTTCTAGTCTTTTTAATAATGCTATATCATCTCAATCAAGAATTGCAATATATTTTCATTTTGCTATTTTTATTCATTTATTTCTAGATAAAGCTGCTCAAATATTATTTTTATTATTAATTATAATAATTCTATTATCAATATCTTGATATTTTTTTAAAATATTCAAAGTATTATCATTGCTAAAATCATTAACTATAATAAGTTCAAAATTATTAAAGGTTTGATTCAAAATACTTTCTATAGCTTCTCAAATAAATTTTTCATCATTATGAGTTGCTATAACAACTGATATTAGAATTTTATTCATTTTTTTATATTAACTAATATTTTAGTGATTTTGAAGTAAATTTTTTTTCAAAAAAATTTTCATATATATAATAAAAAAATATTTACATATAACAAAAAAAGTTTTTTATAATAATATTTTTTTGATTTTTTAATATATTTGTTTTTATGTTTTTTAAAAAAATATTTATTTCAAAAAATCATTTTATCAAAATTATCATTAAGTTGATTTTCAGAATCATTAATTATAGATAATTTTTTATCTAAAAAATC
>JBEPWB010000065.1:0-5468 GCA_041642635.1 bacterium | reverse complement strand
AATATTGATTATTCTAGTATAATTAAAAATATAGAGTTACAAAAAAACAAAAAATTAGAAGCAATGTACATTAAAAAACCAAATATTAGTTAATAAAAAATTATGTTAGATAACGAAACATTAAAAAACTGAGAAAAAAATATTTTGATTATAAAAAGGCATTATTTTGCTAATATAATACTTTTAATGTATGGTTTATTGTTTTTTATTATTAGTATAATTTTGTTAATGATTTTTTGATTTAATCAAATACTTAATATTTTTTTAATTATTTGCTGGATTAGTCTTGCATTATTTATTTATTTAGAATGGCTAAAAAATGAATTATGAATACTAATAATTACTAACAAAAGAATTATTAGTTTTGAAAAACAAAATTTACTTAATAAAAAGATGGTAGAATTTAATCTAATAGATATAAAAGAAGTTAGTACAAATTCAAAATGATTATTTGGTAATATGATGCATTTTTGAAATATAAATATTCACTCTCTACCTAATAAGACAATGACAATGAAATATGCTCCAAATAATATAGAAAATGCAAAAAAAATACTAAAAATAATTAAAGAACACAAATAATTTTTTAAAAATAACAAAAAACTTAATGCAAGAATTAAATTTACAAGATATACTAGGCAGCACTAGCGACATGAATATACAAAAAAAAGTATGATATGTAGCTATTATTGGTAGACCAAATGCTGGAAAGTCGACATTTATAAACTCACTTATTGGTGAAAAAATATCAATAACAACTAATACTCCACAAACAACTAGAAGAAGAGTTTTAGCTATTCATAATGACTCTGATAGTCAAATAATATTTTTTGATACTCCGTGAATACATAAGTCAGCAAAAGATTTTAACAAAAAAATAAACGAAGTAGCTATTAATTCATTCAAAGATGCAGAACTTATTCTGTATTTTATAGATTCTACAAGAGAAGGATGAGAAGAAGAAAAATACATCAGAGAAATTGTAGATATGGTAAATAAACCCGTAATAAAGGTTTATACAAAAATAGACTTGCCTAGTAAAATAAGTATCCCTGAAAGTGAAAACATAGTTAAAATATCAAGTAGTACAAAAGAAGGTTTTGAAGAATTACTGCAAAAAACAAAGTCATATATGCAAGATTGACCTCTGCTTTTTCCTGAAGAATATTATACAAAACAAGACATATATTTTAGGATAAGTGAAATAATTAGAGAAAAAGCTTTTATTCACACAAAAGAAGAACTTCCTCACGCTATATACATAAATGTAGAAGAAATAGAAGATACAGAAAAATTATTAAAAATAGTTGCTTATATTTTTACTGAAACAGAGAGTCAAAAATATATAGTTATAGGTAACTGATGAAAAAAAATTCAAGCCATATGACAAGAAGCAAGAATAGAATTAGAACAAATTTTTGAAAAAAAAGTTTTTTTGGCTCTCAGAGCAAAATCACACAAAAATTGGAGAAAAAATGACTGATTAATAAAAAAGATATTGAATTAAAATTCAATATCTTTTTTATTATTAATTATTCTTGTATCAATAATCTATCTATTAATTCTTCAAAAGCACTAGCAGGATAAGCTCCTGGTAAAACTTCGTATTCTAAAGTTTGAGTATTTATAAGTACATTATTAGGAGTACCTTGTACATTAAAAACATCTTGTCCAACGCTCATATGATAATCTACTCTATCTGAATAACTAGATTCATCAACACAAGTGTTAAATGCTTCTTCATCTACACTATCTGAAACTAATTCATAAGCTTCATTAGCAGTAGAAATTTTATCAGCAAATCATTCATCAATAGCAGTATAAAATACTTCGCTTCAAGCTTGAGCACCTATACATTCAACGGCTTCTGCTACTTCTCTATTTCTAAAAGGCATATGCATAAATATTCCGTTTACATCATCTGGATAAGCATTAAAAACTTTTTCTGGAGTTTTATCTTCAGCGTGCATTTTTTGACAAAATGAACATCCAAAATCACTGAACTCTAACCAAGTAACTTGAGCATCAGGATTACCTCTAATATAAGAATTTTCTTTAATTTCTTCTAATATTCATTCTTCTAATAATTTAAATCCTCTTTCACTTCTTTCTACAAATGGATCATAAGTAGCCCCTATTTCTAAATAATATTCTCAGTTAGGTAATATAGTTAGATATTCATTAATTTTTCCAGGTTGTCATGGTTGTATTGGATCTTGACTTACATCAAAATTATTAGTAGAAAATACTATAACAGGTAAAGAGTTTATATCATTTTCTTGTAAGTATTCTACCACACCCTCGTCTGAAAAATCTTTTTCAATAATAGTTGCATTACCTACAGATGGTAAACTAGTTAATTCGTCCATAACTTGACCTGCTTGAGAAGTTGGGTTTCTCTCATCTGTAATAACTTGAACTGTTAATTCTTCATAATTAGCTGGTTGATTAGTATTTCAACCGTTATTATTAGAAACTCCTCATGAGTTTTTTCATAATAAAAATGCCATAACAACTACAGCTACTAATAAAATAGCTATAACAACTATCATAATGATAGATTTCATATCCAAATTTTGGTTTTTTGTCATATAATGTAAATAATAAAATAAAGTTCAATGTATAATAATTATTAACTATAAAAAGTAAAGAATAAACTAAAAAATTATCTTTACTTTTGGCTTAAATACTTTATAATTAAAAAATGCAAAACAAATTAAATATTGATTTTATTAGTAATATAGTTAAAATTTAGATACGTGAATTTATTTAATAATTAAAAAAATTATGAAAAAACAAGTCGCATTGCTTTTGTCTATAATGCTGGTAATACCTACAGTTAGTGCATATGAATTAACACAAAAAGACAAAGACAACCTAGAGAAATTTGAACAAATTGTAGAAATGGTATTTGAAAAAAATCCTAGTAAATCTTATAAATTGCAAAATAGTGCTAATCAAATAATGATAAAATTAGATAACGATACAAAAAACTATAAGTTATTAGAAGAAGTATTAAAAATAACTAATGACTTTATAGCTGAATATGAAGCAGAATTAAAAGAAAAAGAAGAAACAGAAAAAAATGAAGAACAAGAAGAAAACAATAATCAAGAAGAAGAAAATACAGATATTGAAAACAATAACGATAATGAAGATCAAAATGAACAAGAAAATGTTTATTTAGAATGAGATTATCGCACGATATCAAGTTTTAGTTTAGAGGCTAGAATAGATAGCATGTATTTAGAAAATATTTATATGAAAAATATTGGTAGCTTACAAGATATGGCTGGAATAATTGATGAAGTATACTTGGTGGATAGGAATAATATGATTATCAAAAAATGATACGCTATAGATGATTTTATCTATTTTGATATATTAGATGAAGAATTACTTGATAAAAATGAAATATATAATTTTGAAGTAAAAGCAAAATTAAAAGAAGCAGATAGACAAAATCAAACTGGAGAAATCATTCTTGATTTTGCAAACCCAAATAATGCAGCTCAGGGAGCTGAAAAATGAATTAAAGCTGTATCATATAGCAACTGATCTTATATGAACGTAAACGTGAATATAAGTGATAGAATAGAAACTTTTGTTAGTAATACTAACTCTACGATAAGCGCTTGAGATTTTGAACCTAGTTATAGTCAAGCTGCTTGATTTGTTGTTAGTAACACCTCTCAAAATAGATTAGAATTAGATAGTTTTGAGTTTAGAATAGTTGGTAGCTTTATGAATAATTTAAATAGCTCAACTACATTCACTCTTAGAGAAAAATGAAACAATACGATATTTTGACAAGCTACTCTTGACGAAATAGTAAACTGATACTTAACAATAGAAAAAAACTGAAACGCAATTGATTATATATCTAGAAATGCTTCAACAGAGTATTATTTAGAAGTAAATCATGTATGAAATATTAGTGACTGAACTAGAGAAGTAAGATTACAAAATATAGTTATATGAGATGGTTTTGGTGGTACTATAGATAACCTGGATGATTATGAAAACTCATGATTACCTGGAGAATGGTTTATATACAGATACTAGGACCAAAAAAGACACACTTTAATAAGTGTGTCTTTTTTGGGATTTATAATGAGACCGGTCTCGAGTTCTTGGCATACTGTTGCAATATTTAAAACTCTAGTTCATCTAGAGTTAAATCTTTGTACTTTTCTAGCTTGTTTTTGTCTATTTGATGATAGCTTGTCCGTTTATAGTTGTCTATATTGTAAACTATAGCGTGTTTTAATGGATTAAAATTAACATAAGCTATACATCTGGCTAAATAATCTTGGTCTTTTAATAATTTAGCTTTAAATCTTCATTCGAATACTGGTACTTTGAGACCGGTCTCATTGTTTCTTTTGAAATACATGGCGTATGAAACTTGTATTTTTCTCATAAAGTCTGATAAATCGAGACCGGTCTCTAGGTTATGTATTACAAAATGAAAGTGGTTGGGCATAAAACTCCAGGATACTATTTTTATTTTGTCATTGTCTTTTGACTCCTTTATAATGTATTTATAAAATCTCTCAAAGTCATTATTATTTGTAAATAATGTTTGTTTTTGAAATCATCTATTATAAACATGATAATAATGGTTTTCCAAAAACTCAAATCTAGCGTTTGACATAATTTGTAAAGTTATGAATGGAGAGACTAGTATTTAAGTTTATATAGTTTAGCTTAAAAATCAAGAAAAAATGAGACCGGTCTCGAGGTTTAAGCGAATTTAAGACAACCAAAAAAGCACACTTAATAAAAGTGTGCTTTTTTGTAAATGAGACCGGTCTCAATTCTTACCCGAATTATAGACAACAAAAAAACCCTTAAGCAAAAGCTTAGGGTTTTTTTGAGATTAATAAGTGGAAAATACTATCTAGTATATTCAACACTTCTATAATCAGTTGGTAAGTTAGTATTTTCATAATTACCTGCGTTAGTTACTTGATCAGTAACATTGTTTAGGTCATTACTAAATACAACATTAGAAACTCTCATTTCTCTTGTCCAAGTATCAGTGTTATTTAAGTTAGATAAACCAGGCATTTCAACAGTAAAGTCTTGTTGAGAACCAGCATTTACCCATTTAGTATTATCAAAAGAGAAAGTTAAAACACCACTAGTAAATGTAAAATTACCTTCAACAGTAGTATTACCTTCTTTCATTATCATATTACTTGTGATTGTAGTAGGATCTTCACCAATATAATCAAATGATACAGAATCTAAATCAACTCTTCTACTAGCATCAGAAGAAACAGTGAATTTTTGTGTAGATAAAGTAGCATCACCTATAGTAGCAACAACAGAACCTCTAGATAATAAATGAGTATCAGATACAGCATTAGAAACATCAATAGAATCTAATTCTAATCCAGTACTATCAGAAACAACTCTTATACCATTTTCAGTACCGTTAACAGTACCAGTATAATTAGCAG
>JBEPWB010000064.1:1848-5653 GCA_041642635.1 bacterium | reverse complement strand
GTATAAAAATATAAATATTTTTTAAATATAAAAAATGAAAAAAGTATTAACAATAGTTTGAACAAGACCTGAATTAATAAGACTTAGTGAAATTATAAAACTACTAGATAAATTCACAAATCATACTTTTGTCCACACATGACAAAATTTTACTCCAGAACTTCATGATCAATTTTTTGATGAATTAGATTTGAGACTACCAGATATTCAACTAAACAAAGAATGAAAAACTGGGTTTGAATTTATTTGAAATATGCTTCAAGAGATAGAAAAAATAATTGAAGAAAAAAAACCTGAAGCAATACTTATATTATGAGATACTAATTCATGTTTGAGCGCTTATGTAGCTAAAAGAAAATGAATTCCTGTTTTTCATATGGAAGCATGAAACAGATGTTATGATAATAAAGTTCCTGAAGAAACAAATAGAAGAGTTATTGATTCAGTTTCAGAGTATTTACTTCCCTATACAAATAGAAGCAGAGAAAATTTATTAGTTGAATGATTTCATCCTAAACAAATAATTGTAACTGGAAATCCAATCACTGAAGTAATACAAAAATATATTCCTGAAATATGAGAAAGATTAGAAAAAGAAGATTATATTTTAGTTACTCTTCACAGAGAAGAAAATGTAACAAACGAAGATAATCTAAAAAATATCTCTTCTGCTTTAAACGAAATATCAAAAGACCAAAAAGTAATATTGTCAGTTCATCCAAAACTAGAACAAATGATAAAAAAATTTGATATAAAATTTGAAAAAAATGTAGTATTGAATAAACCTTTTGGTTTTAAAAAATTCATAAACCTTGAAAAATATGCAAAATGTGTATTATCAGATAGTTGAACAGTACCAGAAGAATGTAATATTCTAAAAACTCCTTGTATACTTTTGAGAACTTCTACAGAAAGACCAGAATTACTTGAAAATAATTCAATGATACTTAGCTGAATTACAAAACAACAAATTCTAGACTCATATAATGTTGCAATAAACACTACAATATGAGATATTCCAAATGATTACAAAGATATTAACGTATCAGAAAAAATTTTAAAAATTATTTTAAGACATATATAAAAATGAAAACAGATTTTAATAACTCAAGAATACTAATAACAGGTTGAAGTGGTTCATGGTGAAATGAACTAACAAAACAATTACTTGAAAGATATACTCCAAAAGAAATAATTATTTATTCTAGATGAGAGCTAGCTCAAGTTTTGATGAAAAGAAAATTATCAGAACACAAAAATATAAAATTTGTGATTTGAGATGTTAGAGATTATGAAAAACTTTATGATTCTTGTAGATGAATAGATTATGTTTTTCATTTAGCAGCATTAAAACATGTTCCAGTTTGTGAAGACGAGCCTTGGGAAAGTGTTCAAACAAATATAACTTGAACAGAAAACGTAATAAAAGCAACAATCAACCAATGAGTAAAAATGGTTATTGATGTATCTACTGATAAAGCTTGTAATCCTATAAATGTATATGGATCGTGTAAATCTGTTTGAGAAAGATTAATAATTCAAGCAAACAAAAAACCTACTGACACAAGATTTGTATGTGTTAGAGCTGGTAATGTAATGTGAACAAATGGTAGTATTATTCCATTTTTTAAAGAATTATTAAAAGAAGATAAACCACTTCCTATTACTCACGTAGAAATGACTAGATATTTTATGACTATTTGAGAAGCTATTTGATTACTTTTTAAAGCTTGTGAAAACTGTTATGGTTGAGAAACTTATGTAACAAAAATGCCTGCTTGTCGTATAATGGATTTGGCAAAAGTACTTGCAAATCATTACAATAGGGATTTTAAATACCAAGATATTTGAATAAGACCTGGAGAAAAGCTTCACGAAGAATTAATTTCAGAATTTGAAGCTCCACATACAGTAGAAGATGAAAATTTTAGAATTCACTTGCCACTAGATTGATATTTAAACTCTGAATATCAAGATTACAAAAAAATGACAGATCCAAAGTATACTAGTAATGATTATTTGATGAATGAAGAACAAATTCACAATATGTTAAAATCAGGTTGATTCTTAAATGATTAAAAGAGCAAAAATATTTTTGCTCTTTTTTTAACATTAAAAAAAATTATTAATTGAAAAACAAGCATTTTTTTATATAATTTTTTGTAATTAAATTTATTTAAAACATATGTTAGAACAAAACAAAATACTAATTACAGGTTGAACTGGTAGACTAGGAAAAGCTTGCAAAAAAATATTTCCTAACGCAATCTACCCAACAAGAAATGATATGGATATAACAAATCCTGAAAAAATAAAATCATTTTTAGAAGCAAAAAAACCTGAATATATAATTCACCTAGCTGCACTTGCATCAATTCCAGCATGTGAAGAAGACAAAAAATTAGCTTGGAAAATAAATGTAAAAGCTACTAGAGATTTGGTTGAGATAGCAAAAAAATCTTGAGTAAAAAAGTTTTTATACTTACAATCAGCATGTATTTTTTCTTGAGAAGATGCTCCATATGATGAATCAAGTATTCCAAACCCAAAACATTATTACGGTTTTACAAAATTAGTAGCCGAAGAAATAATAAAATCATACAATGATAAAGATTTTACAACACTTATAGCTAGAACAAATTTTACAACAATGCCCTGGGAATACGAAAAAGCATTCACTGATAGATTTTGAACTTATCTTTTTGCACAATGAGTTGCAAAAGCTATGAAAGAATATTTGAGTGATAATAAATGACAAAATCTTATTCACATATGCTGAGAAAGAAAAATCTCAATGTATGAATATGCAAAACTTTGATGAAGTGATGTCTGAAAACTTACTCTGGATAATTACAAATGAGTAAATCTAACTCGTGATATGTCGCTAATCACAAAAAACTGGCATACTTATAAAATTGAAAATAGTGATTTTAATGATAATTAATAAATAAATGAAAAAAATAATTATAAATATTATTGAGAATATTAAACATTTCTTGTTATTTAATTTTAATGTATTTAGAAATAAATATATATATAAATTATGAAATATAACAAAAATAGAATATGAAATAAGACAGTTATTTTTAAAAACAATAAAAATAAAATGATATTATGAACCTTACCAAAGTTACCCACCTTTGAATATAAAATGACAAAGACCAACTTGATCAAGAATATGAAATTATTGAATATTAAATTTTGCAGATAAAAAATCAGATGTTCTAGATATTTGATGAAATGTTTGATTTTTATCAATGTATTTATCAAAATTTGTAAAAAATGTTGATATAATAGAGTTTGATGAATGAGCTGTTAAAATTTGAGAAAAATTAAAAGAAAATGAAAAGATTAAAAATGTAGCTTTTTATAATTTAGATTTCAAAAAATTTGAAACTGAAAAAAAATATAACATAGTTATGAGTTATGCAGTTCATTGGTGGGTTTGAATGGAAATAAATTCTTATCTTCAAAAAATATATGATTTATTAGAAAATAATTGAATATTAATAATTGAGAGTCATTATATTTATGTATGAAAAAAATGAAAAGATGATAAAGATTTAAAAAATCAAATCTTAGCTTTTAATAAATTTGAAATTATAAAAGAATGAATTTCAGATGATGATAAAAACTGAGTTCTTAGAAATTTTTATGTATGTAAAAAAATATAAATGTTTGATATAAATGAAACAATAAGAACAAAAGCCTGAGTATGAACACTTTATGTTAAATGATTTTTGGAAAAAGATGATTTTTGAAAAAAATTATATAAAAAAAACCAAAAGATACTTTGAGCAAATGA
>JBEPWB010000064.1:0-1838 GCA_041642635.1 bacterium | reverse complement strand
ATGAATTACATAAACAAAATGTGAATGATTTTGTAAAGTCTTTTGATAAATTAATAAAATCTTTTAAAGAAAAATGATTCAATAAGAATTATCCTATATTAGTTAGCAAAGAATGAATTCCTATTGACTGACACCATAGAGTTTCATGTTGTCTAGTATTTAATGAAACACCTAATTTTACTATAAATAATAAAATTAGTATAAAAAATTATAATTGATTAAATTTTTTTCTTAACACTTATTATAAAAATTGCTTTTCTAAAAAAGAATTATTAAAAATAATAAATGAATATTCAAAATATAATAAAATTTATATTATTGAAGAAAATAGTAATAAAAATTTGGAAATACTTTGAAAATTAAAATTAGTTTTTAAAGAATCTATTATTATAAATTGAAAAAAAGTTAAAAACTTTAATCTATCTATAATAAAATGAAACTCTGAAAATAAAAAAATTAATATTGAAGAATTAATAAAAAACATAAATAAAATAAAAGAAAATAAAACAAAAAATTTTTTATTTGAAAATTTATTTTATATAAAAAATAGAACTAATTTTATTCTTATTAAATTTATAAAAAAAATTTGAATCTATAATTTATTATCTTCTATTTGGAGAAAATATATACTTAAAAAAAATAATGTTTAAACCAAAAGTATCAATAATAATTCCAGTTTATAACTGATCAAATTATCTGTGAGAGGCTATTGAAAGTGCTATAAATCAAACTTATAATAATATAGAAATATTAGTTATAAATGATTGATCTAATGACAACTGAGAAACTGAAAAAGTTGCTCTATCTTTTGGTGATAAAATAAAATATATTTATAAACAAAACTGAGGTGTTTCATCAGCTTTAAATCTTTGAATAAATGAGATGACTTGAGAATATTTTTCTTGGTTATCTCATGATGATTTATATTATCCTAATAAAATTGAAGAACAAATAAAATTATTAGAAAAACTTGATGATAAAAATATAATTTTATCATCTAATTATGAATTAATAAATAAAAATTGAGAATTAATATCAAAAATAGATTCGTCATATAAATCAAAAGAAATATTATATAAATTACTAACAAAATCTTTTTTAAATTGATGTACTTTATTGATACCTAAAAAAGCATTTTTAGAAATATGAAATTTCGATACAAATTTGAAAACCACTCAGGATTATCATTTATGGTTTAGATTTATGAAAAAAAATAAATTTATTAATTTATGAAAATTTCTTGTAAAAAGTAGACAACATTCATGACAAGATACAAATACAAAATTAGATTTAGTTATAATAGAAAGGGAAAAATTAGAAAATTTTGTATTAAATAATTTTTCAATTGAAGAAATAAAAAATAGTTATTGAAAAAAAATACCTAATAAAATATTTTATTTATATTTAAAATATCAATTAATAAAACCAAAAATTATTTCTTATACAAATATAATATTAAAAAAATTATGATTATATTCAATACTTTCAAAATTTTGGAGAAAATATATTTTAAAATAAAAATTTATTAATGAAAAAAATACTTCAAATAAATTCACAACTAGAAACTATTGGTTGAATGGAAAGATATATAGAAAATTTCTATATATCTTTTTATGATAAGTTTGATTTATCAATTCTTACTTTAGAAAAAAATAATCCAAAAGTTAATATTCCTAAAGAAAAAATTTTTTCTTTAGATGAAAAAATAAATAATTCAATTATTTCTAAAATAAAAAAATTATTTTTCAGAAGTAAAAATATAGCAAATCATTGTAAAAAAAATAATATTGATATTAGTATTTCACATTGAGATATAGCAAATTTATTTAATATTCTTA
>JBEPWB010000063.1:0-5751 GCA_041642635.1 bacterium | reverse complement strand
ATAACTTATAATAGTTTAATCATTAATAAAAGGGTGTTTAATAATTGTATTATTTTATTTAATTCAAAAAAATATGATAAATGATATATTTTTACTGATAATATAAAAATTAATCTAAAAAATAAAGTATTAAATAAAAAAATAAGCAAAGAAGATAGTAAATATTATGAAATAATTAATATATTAAATAATAAAAATATATCTGTTAGAAATCTTATTAAATTATGATTAAAGCAAAAAACATCAAGAGAAATATTTAATTATCTAAAAGATTTAGAAGTTTTTTTAATTCCAAAAGATAATATTAATAATAAAATATATAATATAGAAAATATTAAAAAAATAGATAAATCATTAATAAAAAGTAAAATTGATAATTGTGTGTAATGTGTGTTATATCTTGTATCAAGCCAAAAACACACCTAAAATTATTTTTAGGTGTGTTTTTTATAACTCATCGAACTTTTTTAATAAGTTAGTTAATTTTGATTTAATTCTTTCAATAACAGTTTTTCTTTCTATTAATTTTGGTTTTTTAGTTATTGTTTCGGCTATTTCAGTGTTTAGCGGTTCTTTTCATGTATAAATATAATCTGAAATAATGTTTTGTAGTTTTTTAGTATCAAGATTTTCTTCGCTACAAAACTTATCAAATTCTTTTATTTTTTCATTTGTCATAAATCTTTCAAACTCATCTTGTATATTTGAAACATCTTTTATATTTCAAATATACTCTTCCATAAATCTTTCTATAAGTTCTTTTTTGCTTCTTAAATCAACATCAGCAGAAACTATATCTAATATATTTTGTTTTTGTTTAGATTTTTCGTTTTCATTAGATTCTTCTTGAACTTTTGCTAAAAGGGAGATTATATAATCAATATTAATATCATCTTTTTTTATAAGTTCTAAATGAAAATCTATATCATCTAAAATAGATATTTTTTCTTTTGATGTGTCTGTTTTTACTTTATCATAAATATCTAAATATTTAGATTTATAATCTTCAAAAGTTTGCTCTTTTATATTAAGTTCAGATGAATCAAAATCAGAAAAACTTTCGAGTATATTTTTTAACCTTAAAAGTTCTCTAAAGTTTTTAACAAAAGCAAACTGTTCTTCTTCGGATGATATATTATCAACTAATTCAGGTGTTTGGACTATTTCTTTTAATCTTTTTAATCACTCATTAAAATATTCTATATATTTTTCTAATGATTCTATTAGAATAGTTTCTTTGGCATCTTTATTTGAAAATAAAGTAATAGCATCATCTACATTAGATTTAAGATTTCTAAAACAAACTATATTACCTTGTGATTTTTGTTCGTTTAATATCCTATTAGTTCTTGAAAATGCTTGAATAAGACCATGATACTTCAAGTTTTTATCAACGTATAGGGTATTAAGAGTTTTACTATCAAATCAAGTTAAAAACATATTTACAACAAGCAAAATATCAATTTTTCTTTCTTTAACTTTTTTTGCTATATCATTATAATAATTATAAAAACTCCCTGAATCTTTTGTAGAAAACTTTGTTCCAAAAATATTATTATAATCTCAAATATAATCTTCAAGTTTATCTCTTGTATGTTTATTTACTTCATTTTCATTAATATCTATTTTTATGTCATCAGTTATTCAATCAGCATCAATATCTTCTTCATTAGTTCAATATGAAAATATTGTTGCTATTTTTAAGTTATGATTTTTATTCTTAAAACTATCATAATATTTAATAAGAGTATCAACACTACTAACACAAAACATTCAAGTAAAATATTTACTATGAGTTTTTGTATTATGAATATTTATTATATAATCTGTAATTTTATCTATTCTTTCTGGTGATTCAAATATTTCTGACGTGTTTATATCTTCAACTTTTTCATCTGCTAATAAATCAAAATCTTCTTTTTTCTTAAATGTATTAATATACTCAATAGAAAACTTTAATACATTTTCATCTTTTATAGCATCAGTTATAACATACTTGTGAAGGCAATCTTTAAATAAATCTGCTGTTGTTCTTTTATTATTGTGATTTTTAGCAAATATTGGAGTTCAAGTGAATCAAAACATTTGATTATTATCAAAAAAATTAGTTATTCTTTTATGTGTATCTCAAAATTGACTTCTATGACATTCATCAAATATAAAAACTATTTTTTCATCTTTTAGTTTTTCCATTCTTGATAAATATTTTTCTTTTGAAATAGCAGTATTTAGTTTTTGAATAGTAGTTATTATTAATGGTGTATCATTACTAAATTGTTTTACTAATTGACTTGTGTTATCTGTTCCATCAATACTTCAAGCAGAAAAAGAATTAAACTCTTTTGTAGTTTGATAATCAAGATCTTTTCTATCTACTACAAAAACTACCTTTTTAACTTTAGGATTATATCTTAATATTTGTGCTGCCTTAAATGAAGTTAGAGTTTTTCAACTTCAAGTAGTATGCCAAATATATCAGTTTTTAGTTGAGTTTTCAACTCTATTAGCAATTGCCTCAACAGCATAATATTGATATGGTCTTAATACCATTAAAAGTTTTTCTGATTCATTTAATACTATATATTTAGTTATCATTTTAGATAAATGACATGGTTCTAAAAACACACTTGTAAAATCATCTAATTTTGTGATATTATTATTGTCTTTATCAGCCCAAAAAAATGTTTGTTTGAAACTATCTCTTTTTCAGTTTATATAATTTTTTGTATTTGAAAAATATTTTGTATTTACTCAATTAGATATAACAAAAAGTTGAATATACTTAAAAAATCAATAACCAGTCCAAAAACTATGCTTGTGATATCTTCATATTTGATTAAATGCTTCTTTTAGTTCAAGTCATCTTCTTTTTAGTTCAATAGCGACTAATGGAAGTCAATTTATTAATATAGTAATATCATATCTGTTTTCATAATCTCAATTCATTGTTATTTGATTTGTAATCTGAAACTCGTTTTGACACCAATGATCCATATTCAAAAACTCGATATGTATTTTTTCACCATTATCAAGTTCTAAAGGCATTTTGTCTCTTAATATTTTTGCTCTTTCAAAAACATCTCATTTATCAAGATGATTTAATACTTTCTTAAATTCATTTTCAGAAAGATTTTTTCAGTTTAGTTTTGAAAAATTATGTATTTCAATTTGTTTTTTCAAGTTAGATGTCAAACTTTCTTCATCTTTTATTGTTATATATTCATATTCAAGATTTTGAAGTTGTTTTATTAAAGCATTTTCAAGTTGTGCTTCAGATTGTATATTATTCATTTTTATAAATTATTTACAGTAAAATATTATTGTTTTTTATAAAAGTAAGAAATAATCTTTTGATTAATATTTTATAAATATTTTTCTAATTTTTTCTTTATTTTTCAATTTGATATAAAATCATCAGATAAATATTTTTTATCTTTTGTTTTTTTATAAATGATAGTTTTTATTTCTCATAATTCAAATGGTTTTACTCTAGTAGATGGATCATTTAATATAGCGTAATAATATATAATTTTATTTTTTTCTTTAGATTTTTCTTCTAAATAATATACAAAATAAGTTCATCAGAATCAAATTAGTGCTCACATAATTGTGTATAATAAGTTTTCCATGTTTTCTAAATTAAAAATTATTTATTATTTATATTTTTTTTAATAGTTGTATCATATCAATAAATTAATTTATTGATATTATTAATACAGTTATATACTAATTTACTATTTTTTTCTATATAATCATTGTTAATTTCTTCTTTTACTATTTTTCCACTTTTGATATATTCAATATAAAAACATTTATTTTCAAAATTATATATTATATATCAGTGAGCGATAATATTTCTTATTTCTATAGCATTTTGTATAGATCTAATTATTTCTTTATCATAGTATTTTTTTGTTTTTTCATTATTTTTACACAATTCTTTCAAAATATTCCATTTACTAAAAAATGTAATATTAGATGTTCTTAAAAAGTATTTTTGAAATAGTTCTGATGAATTATTTTTTTCATCAAATATAATAAACTCTAATATATAATTTATTAGGTTTTCGATAGATATAGATGTTGATAATATTCTTCATCTAAAAGTTGATATATTATCTAAATTAGTTATAAATATACTATACTTATAACATTCTTTTGAATTATAAAACTTTTCCTGACTTACATTTTCTACTAATACAGATATTCAATTATTTCAGTTAATAAAAAAACTATTATTATCAATCATATTTTATTTATTATACAAACATATTTTGTAAAAGCCCTTTCTTAAACTCTTCCATTTTCTTTATTTCGTTATCTACATTTTCAATTTTATCATCTATGGATGAAAGGAAAGAAGCAATTTTTTTTTGTTCTTTAATAGTAGGAAGTTTTATATTGAAATCTGCTAATGTTGAAATAACTATATAAGGAGTGTTTCACTCATTAACTTCCGACATTATTCGTTTCTTTAGGTTTTTATCCAGGAAGTGTTTTATATAAAAAATATTTTCTTCAAATCAATGTAAAACATAAGTTCTTTGATAAGCATTAAACTTTCATTTATAATAATGTATATATCAAACATTTGCTCCGTTTCATGAAATTAATAATGCTTCTATATCAAAAGCAAAGTTATTAATTTTATAGTATTCTTTAGCACAAGTATAAAATCTATATTTTCAATTTTTAACCATAGCATTAGCATCAAGTTTTCAAGTTGTTATTTTTGATATTTTTCCTAGCCTTCTTTCTTCCCACTCTCCAAACTCCTTTCAATTTTCATCTTTGAATCTTATTTCCTGGCTAAAAATCTTTTGAGATATTCATTTTTTATATTCTTCAAGATTTTTCTTTTTTTCTTTAATTTTTTCTATTTTTTCATCAACTGATAATAAGAAAGAAGCAATTTTTTGTTGTTCTGGAATTGATGGGAGATTAAGATTTACTAATCATAAATTACCTTTAGATATTCATAATACTTTAATTCAAGTAGCATAAAACATTATCTGATGACGAACATTATAGTTTTTCATTAGATATCATCAAAAACCTTTATAAATTAATTTATTTTTAGGTCTCGCTATATAAGTATGTAATCAAGATAATACTTTTTGATTATCTAGATCTATTATTTCTATAGCCTTTCATATATCTTTATAATCTTCTGAAGCATCTGCTATAACTAAATCTCACTCTTTACAAAATCTATTTTTATCTAATTTAGATAAATCTATATCTAAATTAATATAGGGGACTAATTCTCTATTAATCTTAAAACTTGTATTAAACTTTGTGTGAATATCTCAATAATGAATATTTTTAACAATTCAATCTTCATAATTTAGTTTATCTCTTGATAATGAATTAGTTAATATAAAATTATAAATAGAAGAAAACTTCTTTTCTTCCCACTCACTTTCAAATCAAGGAAATCTTATTTTTGGAATATTTAATTTATTTGCCATAGTTTTAGTTATTTGATTGTAATATTAATTTTTCATTTATTTTTTTCTTTCATTTTTTTCCAAAATCATTCTCAATATACAGAAGGTTCCACAACTATATTATAAATATTATAATAATTACATAATTCTTCAATTGCTTTACTTCATAATCACCTTTCAAGAGAAATTATTTTATCTATATGTATATTTTTTTTAGACTTAATAGATTTTTTAGTAATTGATATAAATATTTTAGTTTCTCAATTTATTAATCATTTTATATAAAAAATATTTTTGTCTG
>JBEPWB010000062.1:0-5915 GCA_041642635.1 bacterium | reverse complement strand
AGTTATTTTTCTATCAAATCTACCTGGTCTTAATAATGCTTTATCTAAAACATCAGCCCTATTTGTAGCTCACATAACAATTACATTTGTATCATTATCAAAACCATCCATTTCAGTTAATATTTGGTTTAGAGTTTGTTCTCTTTCATCGTGTCATCCACCAGTTCCAGGTCATCTTTTTTTACCAATTGCATCAATTTCATCAATAAAAATAATTGCTGGAGCAATTTTTTTTGCATTGTTAAATAAATCTCTAACTCTTGAAGCTCAAACTCAAACAAACATTTCTACGAATTCTGAACCTGAAATACTTAAAAATGGAACATCACTTTCCCCTGCTACAGCTCTTGCAAGCATTGTTTTACCAGTACCTGGAGGTCAAACAAGAAGAGTTCATCTTGGTATTTTTGCTCAAATATCTTTAAATTTTTTTGGATTTTTTAAGAATTGTACCACTTCTTTTAATTCTTCTTTTTCTTCTTCTGCTCAAGCCACATCTTTGAATAAAACCCTATTTTTTTTATTATCATAAAGTTTTGCTCTAGATTTTCAAAAACTCATTGCATTATTTGTCATTCAACCCATTTTTGATAAAAATATCAATCAAATACCTAAAAATAATACAAAAATTAAAATTGTTGGTAGTATTCATGTCCAAAATTCTCTACTTGTGTTATCTTTTATGGAAACAGTAGTATCAACTTCATTGTTCATTAATCAAAGATCAGTAAGTGAATCATTTGCTGGTAATATTACTATATCTCTTTTTATTTTTTCTATTCAATTTTCAACTACTAATTCTCATGATTGTGTTGCAATTGCTTTGTTTCAATCTATAACTATTTCACTATATTCTCAAGCATTATAATTTTCTTCCAATTGACTTAATGCTATATTCTCGTCTGTATATCTTTGATTATTGTTTACAGTTTCTAATACAACAGCCAAAATTAAAACTATAAGTATTAATATTGCAAACGGTTTAAAATTATTTTTTTTCTTTACTGATAAATTTTTTAAATCATTTTTTTTGTTTTTTTCTTCACTATTTTTATTTTTTTTATTTTTACTCATTTCTTTTAATAATAAATTAAATCTAAGTGAGAATTATTCTAATTAAAAAGTGCATTTTTGCAAAAGAAAAAAGATTATTTTTTGCAAAAAAAAATTATTAATTAATATGTATATATTATTATTTTATATATTTTTTTATGAAGCAATATTTAGATTTATTAAGAGAAATAAAAGAAAACTGAATTTGAAAAGATGATAGAACTTGAACTTGAGTTAGATGAGTTTTTTGAATGCAAGCAAAGTATGATTTGCAAGATTGATTCCCACTTGTTACTACAAAAAAAACTTTTTTAAGATGAATAATTGTAGAATTAATTTGGATGATTAGATGAGAAACAAATATAAAATATTTGGTTGATAGAGATGTCCATATTTGGGATGAATGGCCATTTGAAAACTATATTGATTCTAATTCTTTACAAAAAGAATTTCCAAAATATTCTGAAAAATGGAAAAAAGAAAAAGAGAATTTTATAAACAAAATAAAATCTTTGCCAGAAAATGATCCATTTGTAGTTGAATATTGAGAAATGGGACCAATTTATTGATTTCAATGGAGAAATTTTAACTGAGAAAATATTGATCAACTGAATAATGCAATAAATGAAATAAAAAATAATCCAACTAATAGAAGAATAATTATTTCAGCTTGGAATCCTGCTCAAATTGATAAAATGCTATTACCACCTTGCCATTCTTTTTTTCAGTTCAATGCTGATACTACAAATAATAAATTAAATCTTCAACTTTATCAAAGAAGCGCAGATATGTTTTTGTGAGTTCCTTTTAATATTGCTTCTTATTCAGCTTTACTTATGTTAATTGCAGAATTAACTTGATATAAACCCTGAATATTTACTCATACTCTTTGAGATGCTCATATTTATAATAATCATATAGAGCAAGTTGATTTGCAATTATCTAGAGAACCACTTCCCTTGCCTGAATTAAAAATAAACAAAAAAATAAATTCTCTTGAAGATATTGAAACATTAGAATGGAGTGATTTTGAATTATTAAATTATAATTCTCATGATAGAATAAGCGCACCTGTTGCTGTTTAATTTTTTAAAAAATTTTTAAATGCAAAATAATAATGTAAGTTTAGTTCTGGCTGTTGATTCAAAAAATTGATTATGAAAAAATAATTCTCTAGTTTGGAAAATCCCTTGAGATATGCAATTTTTTAAGAAAATAACAACAGAAACTAACGACCAAAATAAAAAAAATGCTGTAATAATGTGAAGAAAAACTTGGGATTCTATTCCAGAAAAATTTAGACCATTAAGTAATAGACTTAATGTAATATTAACAAAATCACAAGATTTTATAGATAGTAAATACAAAAAACATTTTTCAGATATTGAAAAATGTTTGGATTATTTATCTAAAAATAATGAAATAGAAAATATATTTGTTATTTGATGAGCTGATATTTATAATCAATTTATAGAAAAAAAATTGGCAGATATTATTTATCTTACAAAAGTAAATTGAGATTTTGATTGTGATGCTTTTTTTACTTGAGTTCCAGATTATTTTGAACTGGTAGAAGAATTAGATAAAATTAAAGAAAATAATATTGAGTACAAATTTTTAAAATATAAAAAGATAGTTTTTTAAAAAACTATCTTTTTATATCAATTCGAGTATTTTATAATTAAAAAAATAAGAAATAGATTTTCTGGGAAAATCTATTTCTTATTTTTTTTAGCATTTTGTATTAATATTAGTTGAACTTTATCTGTGTATCATTCTAATAAATCATTAATTGTGTTTAAAATATAATTCTCATCATAATAAACGATATTTTCATCATCTTCATTTAGATAATTATATGTATCATCGATTGCATTTGCTTTTGTTAGCATTTCAATAGTTAATAAATCAATTTCTTCATGAATATCTTCAGTATCTTCAAAGCTATTTTCGTTTTCTTGAATATATTGATTTATTCATAATTCAATTATTTGGTCTACTAATCTCAAAATTTCTACCTGTATAATAGTCATTCATATTTCTTCCTCATCTTCTCTATAATCTTCAATATCTTTTATGTTTTGGGTATTAGGTTTTATGCCTTTATTAACTTTTTTATTTTTTTTTATTTTTTTATTTATTTCTTCTTTTGTTGGAAATTTATTTATCCCTATTAAATTATTGCTCATATTACAAAAATTAATACTAATGTATTTAACTATAAATATTAATTTATATTTGTAAAGTTTATTTTAAAATATTTTTCCAAAATTCAATATCATTTATTTTTTTCCGTGATTGTAGTAATTCTTCTTTAAATTCTTTATATTCTTCATCTGAAAAATCTACCTCAACATACTTGTAAATTCAATCTTTTCACTCAACAAAGTCTATTGCTAATGATCAAACTTCAAATTTTGATTTGAATTCAAAATCTACTTCACAAAGAAGTTTATAAAAAAGTAGTTGTCTAAAATATTTTCATTCTCATTCTTTTTTGTTTCAATATCTATCAATTCATTTTATTTGTCAGTTAGATTTTGTTTTTCATGTTTTATAATCAATTAAAGCAACTGATTCTTTAAAAAATGCAAGTTGTCAATCAATTGAATTATTAGTTGTTTCTCAGATTTTTTCTATCTTATCGATTGTTCAAGTAAGTGGAATTTCTTCAAAAAACAGATTCTTTTTTCTAAAACTATGTTCTAATAATAGAGGAGCGTCTTTTTTGTAACTGTATAAATCATAGTATCATTCTAATCAACTTATTCCCTTTTCTAATGCTTCTTCTAATTCATCAGGAGTTAGTATTTCTTTTTTTATTAATAATTCAAAAGTACTAGTTAAATATGATTTTTCTGGTAGTTTTCATTCTGATTTGAATTTTAGATAAAATAATTCTAGAGTTCTATGATATACTTTTCAAAAAATTGTAAACTTGTTATCAATAAATGGATATTTAAAAATAACTCTTTGTAAAAATATCAAAGGATCTTCTATGAAAGCATTCAAATCACTAGCAGATAATTTGTAATTTTCTAGAAAAGATTTTATATATTCTAATTCTTGGTCAGAATATTTTATTAATTTATTCTTTAAGTCATTTTCTGCTATTTCAATGATAGCTTTGTTATTATTAGAAAAATCTTCTTCTTCAAAAAATCATGATATTTCGTTAACAAACTGTGATTCTATTAATGGTTTATTTCAAATTCAAGCTGGATAAGATAAAAATAATTGATCTTTTGCTCTAGTTACAGCTACAAAAAATAATCTTCTATCTTCTTCTATTTGATTATTTTTTACTTCTTGAATTCAATCTCAAGCAATATTTGGCAATTTTAATTTATCTCTAATAGTTTTAGATTCCCAGTTTCAAGTATAAAGTCCAGTAACAAAAACTATTTCATATTCTAATCATTTAGATGAGTGTCATGTTAAGATTTGAACTCATCATTTTTTTTCACTTAAAATTTGTCTATTTATAGCAAAATTATATTTTTTATAAAGTTCTATTTTTGATAATAATCTTTCAACATTCAAAGTATTATCAGCCAAATTCCAATCTTTTATTTTGTTAAATAATGTATAAATATCTTCTATATCTCAAAAATCTCAGTTTTTTTCTACATATTCAACTATTCATAATTCTTCCATAAGTTCACCAAAAAATTGATAAAATCAAATATTTCAAACTTTTCCTCATAATTCTATCAATTTTTCTTTGAATTTTATTAATCAGTTTAAATTTTTTAATTCTAACTCTTCTAATTTTTCTTTTTCATCTAAGAATTCTATAAAAGTTTTATTGAATTTTCTTCTATAGTTTTCTATATATAATTCCCTATTTATTTTTAAAATATCAATTATTTCTAATCATGTTATATTATTTTTCATTAGATTAATAAGTTTTTCTTCACTAGAAAAAGGATTATTTATCAGTTCTAAATAATTTAAAATATAATTAACATAATCTGAGTTTAAAATATTTGTTTTTAGTTTTGATTCTACTTCTAAAGAGTTTTTTTGTAAAATATTACTCCACTCTTCAACCTCTCTGTTTCATCTTACAATTATTGCTATTTCATCTTTTGGAATTCACTCATTAATATAATTTTTGATTTTATTAATAATAAAAGTTTGTTCGTCTATTATTGAGTTAGCTCTAAATAATTTTGGTTTATTTTCAGAATATTTTAAGTTTCAGCTTGCTTTTAATTCTTTATTAATTGTTGATATTTTGTTTGATAATCTTTCTTCATTATTTTTTATAAGATTACTTGAAAGATCCAAAATATTTTGATTAGAACGATAATTTTCTTCTAAAACTATAAATTTTGTATTCTGATATTTGTTAGAAAAATCAAGCATATTTTCAATATTTGCTCATTGAAAACGATAAATAGACTGATCATCATCTCAAACCGTCATTATATTTGGTTCATCTTGAGAAACTGATAAAATTAATTCAATAATTTTATTTTGAGCGTTATTTGTGTCTTGGTACTCATCAAGCATAATAAATTGAAAAGTTTCAGCGTAGTATTCTTTTAATTCTTCATCTATTTCAAATTTTTCCAATACAAAATTTATCATATCATTAAAATCATACAATGAATATTCTCTCAAATAATTATTGTATTCATCAAAAAATATAACTAATTCTTTTAATTTTTTTATATGTTTTTCTTGTTTTTCTTGAGTTGTTTGGTATTTTTTTAGAGTTGGTTTTATTTCTGATAATTCTGTTTCGTATTCTAGGTATTGCTTTTCTATTTTTTTGAGAAAAATTTTAGAATTTATTCATTCTTGCTTTAGGGTTGATATTCTTGATTTTATATCTCTTAGATAAAAATATTTGT
>JBEPWB010000061.1:0-6422 GCA_041642635.1 bacterium | reverse complement strand
AAAAACAAGATTTTATGAATAAAATAAATAATTTTATAATAAAAATGACTAGTTATATAAAACTCTAAACTCCTTTACTTTTTAATAAAAAAATATAATATTAAAAAGATTAAAATTTAAAAATTTGATGATGAGAGAAAATGACAAAAAAACAATTGCTTTGACTGGATGATCAACTGGGTGACATATTTTTCCTTTATTATCAGTGTATAATTATTTGAAAGAAGACGAAAAATATAATTTTTATTGGGTTTGAGAGGAAGAATGACTAGAGTTTGATATTGCTTTAGATAATAATATAGATTTTTTGGATATTCCTTCAGGAAAAATTAGAAGATACTTTGATATTAGAAATTTTTACGAACCATTAAAAAATTTAAGCTGAATATTTTTTGGAATTTATTATATTCTAAAATACAAAATAGATATAGTTTTTAGTAAATGATGATATGTAAGTTTACCTCTTTGTATCGCTGCTTTTATACTTAGAAAAAAAATATATATTCACGAATCTGATACAGTTGGATGAGTTGCAAATAAATTAATTTGAAAAATAGCAACAAAAGTTTTTTATTCATTTCCAAACGAATTAACAAATGAGGAAAATCAAAAACATATTTTTTCAGGACAAATTTTAAACGCTGATTTATTAGACAAAATAAATGATTTAGAAGTAAATGAAAACGAAAGATTATCTATTCTAGTAATCGCTGGCTCTCAATGATCAACAACAATTTTTAAATCACTTACAAATATTTTGGAGCAATTAAAAGATATTGATTTCAAAATAATTCTATGAGAAAAAAATGTATTTTTCAAAGATGAATTCAGAAAATTTCCAAATGTTAGAACTTATGATTTTATCTCGCAAAAAGATATGTGATGAATTATGAAAAATACTGATATCGCTATAACTAGAGCTTGAGCCACTTCACTTTGGGAGTTAAATATGTTTTGAATTCACTCAATAATTATTCCTCTAAAATGAAGTGCTTCTAATCATCAATACAAAAACGCTATGTATTTTAGCGAAAGATTTTGAAGTGACGTCATATTACAAGATGAAAACCTAGAAAAAAACTTAGTAGAAAAATTAAGTAAATACAAAACCCTAAGAAAATCATGATTAAATTTAGATAATTTTTTTAAAGCAAGTAAAATTATCGAAGAAGAAATAAACAAAGACTAAAAATACACAACTAAAAAGTTGTGTATTTTTTTGAGTTATTTTGATATTAATGATATTATTAAAAATATTATTAATTTAAAAGTTTAAAAAATGAAAATTGTTATAAATATTAATGATAAATATATTAGTTCTATAAAGTATATTCTTTTATGAATTTCAATTATTTTATGAATTTCTTATGTTTATTTTTTTCAATGAGGAAGTAATAATTTGTATTTATTGATAGCTACAGTTTTTGCAATTTATATGGCTATGAATCTCTGAGCAAATGATGTTGCTAATAATATGTGACCCGCAGTTTGATCAAAAGCACTTACTCTCGGTTGAGCGATTTTGATTGCTGCAATTTTTGAAGCAGCTTGAGCCATAATTGCTGGTTGAGAAGTTGTTGATACTATAAAATGATGAATAATTGACCAAAGTCTAATTACAGATCCAAGACAATTTATAATAATTATGCTTTCTACCCTACTAGGAGCAGCTTTATGGCTAAATATTGCTACATTTTTTAGAGCACCAGTTTCGACAACTAATTCTATAATTTGATGATTAATTTGAGCTTGAATTATTTCAGCTGGACCTGCAATAGTTTATTGGGATAAAATATGAGAAATAGTAGCTAGTTGGGTAATATCATTAATAATTTGATGATTGATTTCTGTAGCATTATATATTTCTGTTAAAAAAACAATTTTAAACAAAGACAAAAGGTGAGAAGCCGCAAAATTATGGCTCCCTGTTTATGTATCTATAATGATGACTATTTTTTCTATTTATTTAATGTTAAAATGATTAAGTCCATTATTAAAATCAAATCAAATTTTTGCGTGACTTGTAACGCCTACAAATGCAACATTTGTATGAATAATTATATGAATAGTTACTTATGTAACTCTTGTTTTGCTTTATAAAAGACACAAAGAATGGTTTTTTAAAGACAAAAAAAAGTTTATAAACAAACTTTTTAATATCCCCTTAATTTTTTCAGTAGCTTTACTAAGTTTTGCTCACTGATCAAACGATGTAGCAAACGCTATATGACCATTAGCTGCTATAAATGATGCGATAAGAAATACCTGAACAGTTATAACTAGTTCTGCTTGAGTTCCGTTTTGGATAATGTTATTTTGAGCTTTATGATTATCTATATGATTGGCGACTTTTTGAGCTAGATTAATAAAAACAGTTTGAAGTGAGATTACAAAACTAGATCAAATTAGAGCTTTTTGTGTAGCATTATCTGCTGCCTCAACAGTTATAGTAGCATCTCAACTAGGTTTACCTGTTTCATCAACTCAAATAGCATTGTGAGCAATATTTTGAATCGGAATATACAGACAATATCAAAAAAAATTACAATGAAAAGATAAAGAAGTTATAAAATTATCGATGATGAGATGAATAATATTATCATGGATTGTAACATTACCTATAGCTTGAGTAATATCGGCATTAACTTATTTAGTTTTATTTAATTTCTTATAAAAAATTTTTGACCACAAAAAAAATATATGCTAAAATTAAATATATGTTAATAAATAATATCTAACCCCCATTAGAAATATGGCAGCAAAATACAACGAAAAATTAAAAAGCTTTAAAGCAATAACACTAACTCAATTAAACTCTACAGCTAGTTTTTTAAAAAGAATTGATAAAAAATATTTACTTAATGCAAAACAATTCTCAGAAATTTTATCCGATTTAAAAGCAAATTTTAAAGTATTAGAAATAGACTGAAAAAAAATCTTTGAATATGATAATGTCTATATGGATACGGATAAATATTTATTTTATTATCAACATCAAAACAAACAAAAATCTAGAACAAAAATTAGAACTAGATATTATGTAGATACTAATTTAGCTTTTTTTGAATATAAACAAAAAAATAGTTGAGTAACAAACAAATTCAGATACCAATTTCCACCTGAAGAACACGGGTTTATGACAAGAGGTAAAAAAAGATTTTTTGATTGAGTATGGCAAAGTAACTATGCTTGAGAAAAAACTCCAGACATATCTCCTTCAATAAAAACAAATTACAAAAGAATTACTATGGTTAGTAATTCTGGGGAAGAAAGATTAACAATAGATTTTGATATTAAAGCAACTAATTTGAGAAAAAAATGAGCAAAATTAGTTGATTTAAAAAACTTGGTAATAGTTGAAAGCAAAACTCTAAAAGAAAATTCTCAAGCTTCAGAAATTATGAAAAAAAATAAAATAAAAAAAGCAAAAAGCTGTAGCAAATATTCCTTAGGAGTTGTTTATTCTTGATTAGCTGAAAAATTTGATACATTTAAAGAAACAATGGAACAAATAAAACAAATAAGAATGGAAACAGTAAGATCAAACAAAAGAAAATGATCACTAGAAAATATAACAAAACAAATAACAAATGAATTCACAAAAGAAGTATCTTAAAAAGATACTTCTTTTTTATATAAAAAAAAGAGAATTATTTATTTAAAAATTATTCTCTTTTTCAAAATATTTATACTCAAGTCAATAATAATCATATAATTTTCTTGATCAAAACTTTTTTTGTGTGTGATTTTTTAATCAAAGTAAATCCACATATTTTTTTATTTCTCCACTACTTGGAGCTTCTATTTCTAATAAACTAGGTATTCCCTCATAATCATCAATATCAAATTCTATATTTTCATATTTATATGAAATCCTGTGTTTCATTTTTTCTCTAATTTTTTTCATTCCATATTTTTCCAAAACTTTTGTAAAACTATCTACATCAGTTATTATATTTTCTCATTCATCAGCTATTTTAACTCATTTTTCTCATCATTCATATTTCTTATTTCTTTTTCTTTTTATTGTGTACAAATGATCTTCTCATTTTTTTCTTACTCTGAATAATCTTTTATTATCTTCTAGTTTTAAATTTTCTCAATCTGGAAAATCATAATAAATATCGTGAATAAATCATTCAAAAGTCTTATTTGCTCACATTTTTTCTAGAGAATTAATAACTTTACTTTTGTCAATTTCTAAAATTTTTATTTCTTTTTCAAGCATTATTAATTTTGTAATTTTTTAATATAAAATATTATAACATAATTAATTAATTTTGTGAATTTTTTGGCAAAATTATTTGTATTTTAGCTCAATAATAAGTAGTAGAATTCCCTGCTAATATTTTTCAGTTATGAAGTTGAGTAATTTTTTTACATAAATACAATCATAGTCATAATCAAGAAGTCTGTCAATATCAAGTATTATATTTTTCAAAAATTAACTCTTCCTCTCAAAACTTAAATCAATTTCAATTATCCTCTATTCTTATAGAAATGTTTTCACCATTATCAACAACAGTTACTCAAATTTTTGGATTTGTTTTGTTTGCGAATTTTAAAGCGTTGTTAAGTAAATTAGAAATAACTTGACTAAATTGTACTTTATCTAAATCCAAATAATCAATTGTGTCATCAAAAGAAAGATCTAGTTCTAATTTTTCACTAAGATTTTTTAAATTTTCTATTTCATCAAAAAATATTGTTTTTAATTTTATTTTTTGAATATATAAATTAGTTTTTTGTAAATCATATTTTTCAATAGTAAAAAGTTTATTTGTCAACTCTGCTAAACTATAAGTTTTTTCTTTCAATTTTTCTAGTGAAACTGTCAATAGTTCCATATTAGTTTCTGAAAAATAAATTTCATCCAATAATCAATCAAGTTGAAAATTAAAAGACATTATTGGATTTTTTATTTCATGAGAAGCTACTGAAATAAATTCTTTTTGTTTATTTATCAAATTATTATATTCAATGGTTTTTTTATCAACTTCTTTATCAAGATTTATACTTAAATAATTTATTTTAGAATATATCTCAATATATTTTAAATGACCTCATAAAAAATCACAAAATTTATTAATTATAGCTAATTCTTCTGAATAATACTGTTCAGAATAAATTTTTTTTGATAATTTTAATAATCCCATTAAATCTCAAATATTATTTTTTATAGGAAAAATAATATAATAATTATCGCTTAAGTGAGGTTTTATTTTTTCATAATCAAATTTATTTTTATTTTCTTCTATAAAAACCAAATCATTTATAAAAAATTTTTCTTGTGGATTATTATAAAAATAATCAAAAATTTCTTTATCTTTTGAATCAATTTTTAAAACTATGTCAATAGATTTTATTTTAAACAAGCGATTAGACTCACTTTTTAAAAAATTAATTAATTTTTTTCTATCCAAAATAAATCTTATTCTATTTTCTAATAAATTTATATTTTCTTGAAACAAAATATAATCTTTCACTCAAGGCAAAATTTTAATAAAAATTTTATAAAAACTATAAAAAAACAAAATTACCAAAAATAAATCTACATAAGTTAAATTTATATTAATATTCCAAAAATTACTAAAATTATTTCAAAAAAATAAAAAACTATTTTTTAAGATATATAAAGCAAAAATACTAAAAAAAATTGCTAAAAGAAAAGCTAATATTTCTTTATATTTTAAAGAAATATCATTATAAGTATATTTTTTAAAGGAATACCAAGATAAAATCAAAAAAGGAATTATAAACAGAAAAACTTCTCTTTCTAATAAGTATATTCAAAAAAAAGGAAGAAAAAATTGAAAAATCAATCAAAGTAATATAAGAATAATTACTCCTAGAAACAAAAATTTTAACCTAATTTTATTTATATAACTAAGTTTTCTACTACAGCAAATAAAATTTTTAACTATTATTAATACAAAAAAAAGGCTTAATATATAGTGTAAATGTATCAATAATCAGTATTCCTCATAATAATCATTTTTTTCAGATAGAAATATCATATCTGAAATTATCAAGTCACTAAAAAAATACAAAAAAAACAAAAATACAAAAAATATTTTTTCATATATTGGCAATTTTATTTTTTTATATGTTTGAAAATAATAAATATATTTTCAAAAAAAATAAAACATAAGGATTGAAAGAAAAAAAGCTAACTTAGAAACATACAAAAGAATTAGCTCATCTTTGAAAACAAAAAAACTTGAAAAATATAATAAAAGCCAAAAAAAGAGACAAAAAATAAAAAAAAGAAAATATTTTTTTCACGAAGATTTTATATTTGAGTATATAAAAAAAGAAAAAATTAATAAAAAGATTATGGATAAAAGATAAAATGATATATAAAAACTCATCTAGAAATAATAAATATATAATTGATTATAGTATATATAATTTTTTATATA
>JBEPWB010000060.1:0-6562 GCA_041642635.1 bacterium | reverse complement strand
CGAATCTTTATAAGTTAAATATGGTAATAAATATCAGATAGATTTATAATAATTGCTAGGTTTTTTTATAAATGGTATAAATTTGTCTTCAAAGGAAAGTATGCAATATTTTATTGTTGTTTTAAATAAAAATAAATCACTATCCATTTTTAAAACAGTTTCTATGTATTTTTTAAATTCTCATTTATTTTGATATTCAAAAGATTTTTTTAATGCCTCAATATATTTTTTTTGTTTCTTGCATATAAATTCATTATTTTCATCTATAAATCAAAAATACAAAAAACCATATAATAGTCATAATAAAACCATTTCTTCATTATGTGAATGTCTTTTGAAAAGAACTATTACATTTTTTATTAATAATTCAATATCAGGAGTTATTTTTTGTTTATTTTGCCCCCGTAATAGGTAAAATTTTTTCTGAAGATCTAAATCTTTTATGATTATTTCTTCCATTTTTATTTTTTTATTTTATATATGATTCTATTTTAAATATATTTTTAAAAAAACAAAGTTTTATTTTTTAAAAAGTTTTGTTTTTTGCTATTAATTTATTATATTTAGGTAAAATTTATTTTGTTACAAAAAAAAATAGATGTGAAAAATAATTTTTTGATATTGATCACTATTATCAGCTTCATGATGGAATTCTACACTTAATAGAAAAATTACAAAAAATGATTTAGAATACTTAGAACTTAAGTGATTTAAGAGGATATGGACACCAACTATAAAAATTTCTTTTGAAAATTCAGATTTTATTTATAATTGAGTTTTTCTTGATATTGTCAAATGTAAAAACTCTATAGTTAACTGATATGGTTTGGAGGTTTCAGATGAAGAATTTGAATTAATTTCCAAAAGAGAATCTGCTTATTCTATGATAGATGTTTCTGATAAAATATCTCCAAAAAAGCCTTGATTTAAGTATTTTACTTCATATATGAATAATAAAAATCAAGAATTAAATAATAGTATAATACCAAAAAAATATCATGATACAATTCTTGATATTTTGCAAAATAAATCTGAAGATTTCAGAGAAAAATTTTATGAAAATCTTGAAAAACCAGATTTTGATTTTGTAGATTGATTTTATCACTTTTGTGATGAAAAAGTTAATCATTATTCAGGTAGATCTACTAAAAAAACTAATATTAATTAATTTATATTATTATGAAAAAAATTTTACTAATACTAACTTTTTTTATTTTTTCTTTTTTAAATGTTTTTTCTGCAGAAATTACAAATGAAGAAATTTATGAAACAAGTTCTTGAGTAATTATTCCAGATGAAATTGATTGGACTGATAGGTTTATTTTAACAGAATTAAAAGAATTAAGAATCGATCAAGAAACTCTAAAGAGAGAAATTTATCAAGATATTCAAGCTAGGGAAATGTCGACAATTGACAAAGCTCTTTGATATTCTGCTAATACTGTTAATTTTTTCTTTGTACTTTTGACTATACTTATTGCTTGATTTTGAGTTGTTTGATGGAAAACAATAGGTGATATCAAAAATGCTACAAAAGCTTCAATGGATAGGGAAACTACAAAAATTATTTCTCAGTTTCAAAATAAAATTGAAGAATTAGAAAAAGAGCAAAAAATAAATATTTTATGGAGACAATATAATACTTCTGATAGTGATAAAGAAAAAATAAATATTTTAGATAGAATATATTTTATAAAACCAGAATCTCAATTTGTAACTATTGAAAAATCAAATGTTTATTTATCTATGTGATTACATGAGAAAGTTATTGAATTAACTGATCCAATTGTTACTTGAGATAGAGCAAAACATCAGCCACACGCTTTTTATAACAGAGCTTGTTCGTTTAATGCAATGGGCGATAAAGAAAATGCAATTGCAGCACTTAATAATTTAGTTACGCTTGCTCCAGATTATAGAGATATGATTCAAGAATCAGAATATTTATCAAACCTTATGAGAAATGCAAAAGTTAAAGAAATATTAAAATAAAAAAAGACCTAGATTCCTAGGTCTTTTGTACTATTAAAATAATTTAATTATTTTAATAGTGATAATGTTCTTCACAATTCTCACACAAATTTGTTCCACAAATATTTGTTACAGCAAGATTTTCGCATTGGTCACAATCTTCACTTGTTGGTGTGTCGTCAAGTTCGTGACATGTATGGCAAAGATCGTTGATTAAATCATCTTTTTTGAATTCCTCTTTGCATTCAGTACATTTAATCATTTCTTGGTCATCATTATCGCTCATAAACTTCTCCTTTTTTGGTTTTAAGCTGGCTGATTATATTATTAAATTTTTTTTAGTCAAATTATTGTATTAATTATTGATTTATTGATTTTTTTTATTAGAATAAGTTTACTTCATATAAGGATCTAGCTTAATTAGAAGAGTGCTCGGATTCCGACCCCGAGAGGCGTAGGTGCAATTCCTACGGTCCTTGCCAAAAAAATAATTAATATAATGAATTAAAAAAATACATCATTTTATGATGTATTTTTTTAATTTAAAGCAATTAATTCACCACTATATTTATTTAATACTCTTTCAAAAACTTGGTCAGTTTGATTGTCGGATGCTGTATGATGAAAATTTTTATACGCTGTTGTTATTCAATCTGTATTACCAACCGCAACTAATCATAAAAAATGATCTATTCATAAAATTTGTCATCAAGGAGAATTTATTCTCTTATTATTTGTAAATAAATCTATGATAAATAATTCATTTTGTTGTTCTGCTGACAAATTTCTTGTATCCATATTTCATCAATTATAAAAATCAACAATCCATTCTGGTACATTTTCACTATGTTCTAATCTTATGTTTGGAATATATTGCATTCATGTGTATTCTAAATAATATCTTCTTAGCGCTGTTTCTATTGATGTAAATTTTCACTCTGCTCTTCATCATCCTGAGCTATTTTCGGTTAAATATTGAAAATATCACCTAGCAGAACTTCAGCTGTTATTAGCAACATTTCTTCAGTTTGATTCTATTTCTAAAACTATTTTTGTAAAAACTTCAAAATTATTTATTATATTTTGATAATTTTGAGCAACAAATTCTTCATTCATTTCTAAGTCTCAAATAACTTGTGTTTCATTAATTAATTGTCTTTGAATCATTTGTGCATAAGTAAATTCAAGATTTTCTGTAAATCAATAATTGTTCAAAAATTCTAAATAATTAAAATTCTCAGAATTTTCATATATTTCAAGTATATTGCTAGTATTTATAATTCAATCATCTAATAATTTTTTTGAATATTCAGAAATTATTTCTTCTCTAGTATTTCATCTTAAGTTTTCACTGATTCTTACTTCTTCCAAGGCTTCGTTATTATTATGTAAAATTTCATCTAATAATGATAATTTTTTAGTTATTTCTTCAGAATTACCAATTTTGTTAATAATTTCTTGTGTATTTATTGTGTAAGTTTCTCAGTCTTGTAATCTTATATAAATAGGATATTTTAAATTTATGAATTCTCTTCTATAATTCCTAAAAATATTATTAATAATATTTTCTATCTCATTTTCTTCTAATAATAATCAGCTTTCATTCTCTGAATTATAAATATCAGAATTATTTTTGCTTAAAGATTGAGAATAATAAAATCAAAAAATATCATAAAAATCATCTATATTTGACTGATTAACGATAGCATCATCAACATCAGTCCTTATTTCTATAAATCTATTTAATTGAGCAATTATTTCTCTTCAATAATTTGTTTCTCTAATAAAATTAACTGAATTATCAATTTTATTTGTTATGAATTGCAAATCGAATTCTTCGATATAATTTGAATTCATACTATCAAAATATCTTTGTAACTCTTTTCTTCAATTTATAGAAATATTTTGTTTGTATTGATTATAGTTTTCTAAAATATTATTAAATCTATTATGATACTCGACTTGTTTATTTAAAAAAATATTTTCTTCATCTGAAAGATTTCAATCTGAATTTAGACGATCAATTTCTGAAGACAAAAAAAGCCTAGATTCCTCATTTATTAATCATTCGTTTAAAAAATTTTCTAATTTTTCACTATGTCACTGACTATCTAAAAAGTTTCTATTATTTTCCATTTTGTTTACTTTAATATATTTTTATAATTTTAACATTATAAAAACCTACAGTCAAATATTTAAAAAGTTAGAATTCAAAGCTCACATATATCACAGTCAAATAGCATCTGCTGCATCATCAGGTTTTGGAATTTTTTCCAGTCAAAAAAGCATTTTTATGGCATTTTGTAGTTGTAATTTATTAGCTTGTCAATTTCATGTAATGGCTTTTTTTACTTGCAGAGGAGTATATTCAAGTATTTTTATATTATTTTTTATAGCTTCGTAAACTATTACTCATCTAGCCTGAGAAACATCAATAGCTGTTTTTACATTAGATTGAAAAAATAACTTTTCTATAACAACTAAATCAGGTTTGTATTTTTTGAATATAAAATTTATATCATTTCATATTTCTAATAGTTTGTTTTCTATAGGTATTTTCGGCGTAGTTTTAAAGATTCAAAAATCAATTATTTTTGTATTTCATCATATTTTTTCCAATACTGAAAATCAAATAGTTGTAGTTCACGGGTCGATTCAGATTATAATCATATTAGTTTTTTAATTTTTAATTTTTGACTTAAAATTAATTATATGTAATAATTAATTTGTATACTTAAATCATTTTCACACAAATGATATATAATAATATTTTTAAGTATGCAACACAAAAAATTTAGGGTAGATGAGTGAGTTTTGAATAAAATTACTTCATCTAACATTATGACTGATTCTGAAAAAATAAGTTTTATGAAGTATTTAGGTTACATGACTACTACAGAAAAACAAGAATTAGTTGAAATTATTTAAAAAAATAGGGAAGGGTTGCAGCTTCGCTATTTTTTTTATTTTTGAATATAATTTGATTCTATTTTTCAAGTAAAATCGGAAAATATTTCTATTGCCCAAATTTTTCATATGGGAGTATCATTTCACTCAAAACTTAGTTCGTAATTTATTCAATCAATATTATTTAAAATAACATTATTATTTAAACTGCATTGCTTATAATCATTTCATAAATATAGAAAATACTTAGTTCAAGTTGCAGGTGATATGTTTTCAATGCAATTTTCTACCACAGGAACTAGTAAATTAGAGCTTAAATAAATATTAGAGTTATTAATTATTCTATTATTTTCAGAAATTAATTTATATACTCAAAATACTGAAATACTTAATATTGAAGTCGCTATTATTACTTCAATAAGTGTAAATGCGTGTTTTTTTATTATCATATTTTAATTATATTATTATTTTGATTTTATTATACTAATATGTTATTATATGTTAAATTTATTTTTAATTTTAACAAAATATGTTGATTGCAGACATTTTAAAAGAAGCATTAGAAAAATGAGCTTCAGATGTAATTTTGGCTTCTTGTTTAAAACCAGCTTTCAAAATTAATTGAGATATTTTATATTTAGAATCTTATGAGATATTTTCACATGACAATTTATCAGGAGAGTTATTATCAATAATGAATGAAAAACAAAGAAATTTACTTAGAGAAAACTTAGAATTAGATTTTTCTATAGATTTAAAATGATATACAAGGTTCAGGGTAAATGTTTTTTATACAAAAAATGGTATTTGAGTAGTTTTTAGGCCTATTAAAAATACGCTGCCTAATTTTGATGAATTATGATTGCCAAAGCAGTTAATAAAATTTGCTAAGAAAAAAAATGGTTTAATATTAGTTACATGAGCTGTTTGATCATGAAAATCTACAACTATGTCAACAATAGTTGAAATGATAAATCATAATATGGCAAAACATGTAATTACTGTAGAAGATCCAATTGAATATATTTTTAAAAGCAATAAATCTTTAGTTGAACAAAGAGAGGTTTGATTAAATACAAAAAGTTTTGAAAATTGATTAAAATATGCACTTAGACAAGCTAGTGACGTAATAATGATTTGAGAAATGAGAGATTTAGAAACTTTTAGATTGGCTTTAAGAGCTGCAGAAACAGGTAATTTGGTAATTGCTACACTTCATACATCTTGAGCTGCAAGAACTATTTCTAGAATAATTGATATGTTTCCAGGTGATGAAAAAGACCATATAAAATCCCAATTAGCAGATTCTTTGATATGAATAATTTGGCAAGATTTAGTTAAGACTAAAGACTGAGACTGAAGAGTTTTAGCATCAGAATTATTAATCAATAATACAAGTATTTCTAACATGATTAGAAAATGAGTTCTACATCAAATTGATGGTTCAATTGAAACGTGAAAAGCGGATTGAATGTATACAATGGAAATGTCTTTAGATAATTTAAGAAAAAAATGATTAATTGATTAGTTTAAAAAACTTTTATTTATTATAAATAAAAGTTTTTTAATGCGGTATATATAATTTACTATTTTTTAGTAAAAGAGTAGGAGTTCAAAAGAAATACATTACTTAACATAATGTAACTTATGTTAAGTAATGTATTATTGAGTTAGATCTTTTAGT
>JBEPWB010000059.1:0-6595 GCA_041642635.1 bacterium | reverse complement strand
AAACAAACTTGAGGTAGAGGTCAATATGGTCACGTTGTTATAACTTTTGAACCATATAAAGAAATGGATGAAGAAGATATAAAAGCTGAAGCAAAAGAAAAACCTACAAACAAATTTGTAAATAAAATCGTTGGTGGTACTATTCCAAAAGAATATATACCTGGTGTTCAAAAAGGTTTAAATGAAGCATACGCTAGAGGTTTTATAGCTGGTTACCCAATGGTTGATATTAGAGCTACATTAACATTTGGTTCGTTCCATGATGTTGATTCGAGTGAATTATCATTTAAATTGGCAGCTAGTAAAGCTTTTCAAGAAGCTTGTAGAAAAGCTCAAGCTTGTTTATTAGAACCAATAATGAAAGTTGAAGTTAACACTCCTGAAGAATATATGGGTGATGTTATAGGTCAAATTAACTCAAAAAGAGGTAGAATTGAAGAAATGGGTAACAGAGGTATGGCAAAAATTATCACTGCTTACGTTCCATTATCTGAAATGTTTGGTTACATGACTGATTTAAGATCAGCTTCTCAAGGTAGAGCAACTTATGCTATGGAATTCGATCATTATGATGAAGTTCCAACAAATGTTGCAACAAAAATTAGAGAAGATAGATGATTTAAATTACCAGAAGAAGATTAATAAATAAAAAAAACTATTACTTTTAAAAGTAATAGTTTTTTTTATTGCAAAATCTAAAAAATATGTAAACTATAATAGCTTGTATAATAATTTATAAGCATTAATTAAAATAAAAATTTTAATAAACCAAAATAAAAAGAAATTCTTTAATTATCCAAAAAATTCATAGATAATAAATAAAATATTTTATATTTTATATGTAAAAATTTTACATATTTTTACATATTTTTTAAAGAACTAATTTTTATGTATATATTATAATTTAACATAAAAAGACGATGACATTAGAAATAATTATGTCTTTTATTGGTTGAATGGCGATATCTGTAATATTGTTTTTTTTGTGGGAAAATAGAAAAAACAATAAAGCACAAGATAAAGCAAGTCACATAATAAAAGAAGCTGAAAGTAAGGCATTTGAAATGATTACTGACGCAAAAAAAGAAAGTTTGGAAGCTATATCAAAAGCCGAAAAGACTGAAGAAAGAATATTAGAAAAAGAAGAAAAAGTTGATAGAAGACTAGAAAAATTAGAAGAAAGAAAAGAAAAATTAGCTGCACAAGAAGATTTATTAAGAGAAGAAAAAGAAAAAATAGAAGACATTAGATTTGATTTAGAATGAAAACTATCTGAAATATCAAAACTAACTGAAGAAGATGCTCGCGAATTATTCCTGAAAAAAATAGAAGAAAAATATGAAGATGACGGAAAAGGTCTTATAATAAAACATAGAAAAAAAATAGAAGACAATAAAAAAGAAATAGCTAGAGATATTATATTAAAATCTATCCAACAATATGCTGGAGATGTAACAAGTGAAGTTACAACAACAGTAATACCTATACCAAGTGATGATATAAAATGAAAACTTATAGGTAAAGAATGAAGAAATATTACTACATTCGAAAGATCTGCTTGAGTTGCATTAATAATTGACGATACTCCTGATACTGTATTTATTTCAGCTTTTGATTTATACAGAAGATATATTGCAAAAAAATCACTAGAAAAACTAATAGAAGATGGAAGAATTCAGCCTGCTAGAATTGAAGAAGTTGTTGCAAAAACAGAAGATGAAGCAGATATGTTATTAAAAGAATTATGAGTAAAAGTTGTTGATGAGTTATGAATAACTTCAATTCCAGATGAAATAATTCCTGTTGTTTGAAAATTAAGATTTAGAACTAGTTACTGACAAAATATACTAAAACATTCTAAAGAAGTTGCTTTAATTGCCGAAGCCTTAGCAAAAGAATTGTGAGCAGACCCAGCTTTATGTAAAGTTGGTTGATTGCTTCATGATATTTGAAAAGCACTTGATCAAGAATATGAATGAACTCATCCTGAAATAGGTTGAATACTTGCAAGAAAATATAAAATGTCTGCAAAAGTTATTGATATGATTGAAAATCATCATTGAGAACAATTCAGTATTTCACTTGAAGCAGCTATCGTTCAAGTAGCTGATGCTATAAGTTCTGTTAGACCTTGAGCAAGAAGAGAAGTTATTGAAGATTATTTAAAAAGAGTTCAAGAAATGGAAGCTCTTGTTACAAGTTTTTCAGGAGTAAATAAAGCGTATGCTTTATCTGCTGGTAGAGAAGTTAGAGTTTTTGTTGATGCTAAAACTATTTCAGATTTAGAAGCTGAAAAATTGGCTAGAGAAATAGCTGATAATATACAAGAAAAACTTTCTTACCCTTGAGAAGTAAAAGTAAATCTTATAAGAGAAATGAGAGTTATTGAGGTAGCAAAATAATATTATTGACTTTTAAAAGAATTATGATTATATTAATCATAATTCTTAATTTTTAATAAATAAAAAATAATTATGTTAAACGCAAATGAGCTAAAAGTTTGAAAAAAATTTTTAATGGAATGAGAACCATATGAAGTTATGAGTTATTCTCAAAAAGTAATGTGAAGATGAGGTTCAATTATAAATATAAAAGCTAAAAATCTTTTACACGGATGAAACGTTCCTAGAACTTTTTCTGATAAAGATAATTTTGAACCTGCTGATATTACAACAAAATCTTATGAATATTTATATAATGACTGAGAAAATTATTATTTTATGAATAATGATACTTTTGATCAAGTAAGTCTTGAAAAAAACGCTCTTGATTGAGCAGAATTATTTTTACAAGATTGAGATAAAGTTCAACTGCAAGAATTTAACTGAGTACCAATAAATGTAAATTTAGACACTAGTTGTGTATTAGAAGTAATTGAAACTCCACCTGGAGAAAAATGAGATACTGCAACAGGATGAAAAAAACCAGCAACTCTTATTACTGGATTAGTTATTCAAGTACCACTTTTCATTAATGTATGAGATAAATTAGTTATTGATACTAGAACTAAAGAATACAGATCTAGAGCCTAAAAAAAAGCAAAGATAAAAAATCTTTGCTTTTTTTTATTAAATTTATAATATAGTCTATATTTTATAAATAAAAATTTTAAAAGTGTATCCATTTATAGAACCATTTAGTTGAGTATTAATATATACATTTTGAATAGCGATGACGATTTGTTTTTTTATGTTCGTATGGATGTTAAAAAAATTATCTGTTAAAATATGATTTGATTTTCTGATATTCAAAAAAAACTTACTATGGTATTTCATATGAATATTTTTCTTTTCAAGATTATTTTATGTTATTTCAAGATGGAATGATCTAAAACATATAGAAAATCCAATAGAGTTTTTTATAATGAATGACTACCACTTTTCTCTAACTTGAGCTATTTTTTGATTTTTGGTGGTATTTTATATACTTCTTAGAATAAGAAAAGAAAAACTTGATAATTTTATAACTTGATTAGTTTTATCTTTTATATTCATTCTTCCAGTTTGATATATTTGAGCATTATTATGATGACAAGTTTATTGAAGAGAAACATTTATATGATTAGAAATAATGTATAATCATCCTTTTACTCCAGTTCCTTTCAAGGTTCCCGTTTTTCCTTTACCAATAGTTTATTCAGTATTATTTTTTATACTTTTCTCAGCATTATATATTGTTTCAATGTATGTAAATTATAACAAAATAATTTGATATATTTGATTAATGATAATGACTTGTATAATTTTTATTTTTGAATTTTTCAGCTGAAAATACTGAATTTTTAAGGATTTAATATGAATAAATTTTACCCAAGTATGAGCTATAATATTATTTATATTTTGTCTTAAAAGATTATATAATATTTACAGAGAAGATTCTAGAGAAAAAATAATTATAAAAAATTAATAGATGCAAAAAAGTATAATATTTATATTATTTTGAAGTTCTTATTTATTAGGAATATTTCTACATAATATAATACAAAGTTTTATTACATCTCTCCTAGTACTACTATTTTTAGTAGTGCTTTTTTTGTGATTATTTATTTTTAGAAAAAAATGAATAATAATTTATTTTTTTATCTTGTTATGATTTTTATTTTGAATAATTGTTTCTGATTTTAATTATTACAAAATAGAACAAAAAAATATTATCGTAAATAATTTAATAGGAGAAAAAAATCAATATAAAATAAAAATTTTATGAATAAATAAAATTACAAAAGACCAAAAAGTATACATTTGAGAAATAAAAAATTATAATATAAAATGAGAAATTTATACAAAATCAAATTATGAATTAAAAAAATGAGACATAATAAAAATAAATTCAAAAATTTTTCCTTATGAAGACTTTAATGATTTTGAATACAAAAAATATATGGCATCAAAATGACTATATTACAGAGTTTATCCTTTTACATTTGACTTGGTATCAAATTTTAAAATAAACTTCTTAGAAAGCAAAATTTTGAGTTTCAGAGAATATTTATTAGATAATATAAAAAAAATATTTCCTTGAGAAGAATGATTATTTTTGTGATGAATTTTGGTTGGAGCAAGAGAATCTTTGCCTGATAAATTAAGTGATAATTTTAATAATTCTTGACTAACACATTTTATTGCAGTTTCTTGATTTAATATAACTATTTTAATAGTATGAATATGATTTTTTATAAAGTTTTTACCATGATATTTAAAAATAATAATTATTTCTATTACAATAATTTTATTTACTATTTTGGTATGATTTACAGCTCCTGTAATTAGAGCATCAATAATGTGAATAATTTGATTTTATACAATTACTTATTGAAGAAAAACAAACATTAATAGTTTAATAATTTTCACTCTTATTTTAATGGTTACGTATTCTCCATTGAGTATTAATTATGATGTTTCGTTGCATTTGAGTTTTTTGGCAGTTTTATGAATAGTTTATACTAGTAGTTTTTTTGAAAAAAAATTAAATTTTATAACAAACACTTTAGAAATAAGAAACGCTTTAAGTTTGACACTTTCGGCTTTTATTTTTACTTTGCCAATTATGGCTGTAAATTTTTGACAAATATCAATTGTTTCTCCATTAACAAATGTATTAGTTGCTTGGACAATTCCTATTGCAATGTTATTTTGATTTTTATCAGTTATTTTTTTAGATATTTTTAGTTATTTGAGTTTTTTCTTTTGATTTTTTGCTCATTTATTATTATCATTTGATATTTTTGTAGTGAATTTTTTCTGAGGAGCTGATTTTTCAACTTTTAAAATAAATTTTTGAGAATACAAGAATTATTTTTCTATAATTTATTTATTATTTATATTAGTAATAATAACAAAAACAAGGAAAATAAATTAATTATTTTCCTTGTTTTCTTTTGATTCATTAGATTTATCCATTTCTCAACCAGATAACATTTGTATTTCTGCTTCAAAATTATCTATTCACTGTCATTCTTCAATTATTTGTTGTTTTTCTTGATTTAATTCTTCCAAAGTTTGCTCTCTTTTATTATTATCAGAAATTTTTCTAGCTTCAATTATTTGATCGTTAATTTTTTTTGCTTTTTCTATCAAACTAGTTTTTCTTCTTCAAATTTCTTCAGCTCATTTTTTTCATCAAAGCTTAGCATCTTCTTTAAGATCTTCATTGTATAGAGTTTTTAATGATTCATATTTTTTTGATAAATTTGTTTCTTTTTTTATATCTTGAATTAATACAGAATTATTTTTTTCAAAATCATTAGAATTATTTGTAATTATTGTATTTAAAGAAACATCCATTGATTGAATTATATCTCTAGATTTATCTGTTTTTCAGTCAATATCAGGAATAGCAATATAGTTTTGAGCAAGCATAATTTCTAGTCATCAAACTCAATTTTCTAAATCTATATTTAATTCTTGTGAATGATTATAAAAATCTGTTGATTCAAAATTATCCTCATTAATTTCGTTATCTCATTCAAAAGAATCCAAAATAGTAGTTTTTACTTCTCTATTGTCTATATTGTCTACAACAGATAAAAAGTAATTTTTTCATTCTTCTAATGAATTATTATTTAGATTTTCTACTAGTTCATCAAAAACTTGATTATCAATATCTCAAGAGTTTTTTAAATTTAAAGCAATTGGATAATAAGGTGAATTAGAAGTTATAATTTCTTGATTTTCATTAGTTTCGCTAATATTTTCTTGTCTTAAATTTGGAGAGTTTTCTATTTCATTATTTGAAGAATTTTCTTTACTTTCTTCAAAAATTTCTCAAGAAGATTGAGTAGTATATTTTGTTTGAACATTTTCTTTATTATCAGAAAAATCTTCTGAAACATCTATCATATCAAGAATATCATCTGGATTTTCAGAATCTTGCTCTTCTAGAGATTTTATTGATGAAATATCTTTTTTTGGATCAAATCAATTTCAAAATATTTTACTCACATCTTCCTTCATTTTCTCAGTTGTTTCAGGAGTTGCATTTTGTTGTTCTTGTAAAAAAGCTTCATTATCTCTGTCTATTTCTTTTCTAAGTTCTGGATTTTCAAAACCAGGCATATTAGAAGTTTGAATTAATGGTTGATTCATATATTTGTATA
>JBEPWB010000058.1:0-7430 GCA_041642635.1 bacterium | reverse complement strand
TCTCATGTGAGAATATAAGCTGACAAAAAGTTATTCAAAATCTCCATATCGTTGTATTAAAAAATTATACAATTAAATTAAAACGCGAAAAGTATATTTAATCATTCAAAAAAAGCAAGTAAAAAAATATTTTTTTTACTTGCTTTTTTATTGATTTATAGCTATTTATTATGTCAAATTTTTTAAATTTTTGTTAGTATAATAATTTTTATACAAAAAAAATCAAATTTAATTTTTTTACTTTTTTTTACAAGCTAAGCTAAAACTGTAAAAGCTATTATCAATCAATAAATAGCCGCTGATTCTACTAATGCTATTCAAAGAATCATATATGTTAAAATTTTTTGTTTATTCTTAGGATTTCTAGCTATTGCATCAAGAGATGATCATGCCAATAATCATTCTCAAGCTCAAGCTCATAATCATGCTAATCAAATAGCTAATCATGCTCAAATTGCAGCGAATCATAAAACTTCCGTTCAAATAATTTGCATTGAAATTATTAATCAGTAAATAGCTGCTGATTCCACAAGTGCTATTCATAAAATACTAACTGTAAGAAAAAATGTTCAAAGATTTGGTCTTTTCGAAATAACTCAAATTGATCTAGACGCCATAAATCCCTCTCAAATTCACACTCATAGTCATGCTAATCAAATAGCAAGTCAAGCTCAAATAGAAGTCAAAAGTGATAAATCTCAAATAGATAATATTTGCAACGATATTAATAATCAATAAATAGCTGCTGATTCTACAAGCGCGACAAATAAAATCATGTAAGTTATTGTTTTAGATCTTTGTGCTCTAGGACTAGACATAGAAGTAAGTGACCCTGAAATAAGTATTCATTCTCAAATTCATACTCAAAGTCAAGCAAGTCAAACTGCTAATCATGCTCAAACAGCCGAATAAACTGAAACAAGTGAAGATTCAATGATTGAAAAAGCAACAATTAATCAATAAATTGCTGAAGTTTCAACCAATGCAATTCACAAGATTGTTATAGTCAACAAATATGATTTTAACTCTGGCTTTTTTCACATTATACTTACAGACTTAGCAGAAAGAATTCATTCTCAAATACCAACTCAAAGTCAAGATAATCAAATAGCTAATCAAGCTCAAATTGATAAATAGGGAGAAATATCTGCATTAGTCAATAATTGAAAAGATACTATTAATCAATAAATAGCTGCAGATTCAACAAGAGCCAAAAATAAAATCATATAAGTTAAAATCTTATTTCTGTTCTCTGTATCTCTATTCATTGCTTCAATAGAATTACCAACAAGTATTCATTCTCAGACTCAAACTCAAAGTCAAGCTAATCATATAGCTAATCAAACTCATACAGCAGTTAATGGATCTAAAAAAGTAGTAGAAAGTGTTTGAAAAGCAACAATTAATCAATAAATACCTGCTGACTCTACTAGCGCTATTCACAAGATAGTTATAGTAAGAAAAAATGAAGAACCTATAGGATTTTTACCAATAACTTCAATTGCTCTATAAACCAAATATCATTGCCCCAAAGCAATCCCTAATCAAGCTAATCAAATAGCAAGTCAAGCTCCAGAAGAAACTAAATCTATCATTTTTTATTATTTATATAATATATAATTATAATTTATCATATTTTTTTATTACATACAAAAAAAGAAGCAAAATTGCTTCTTTTTAAAAACATTGGAAATAATATTTATAAGCTCTCCCAAAATCAAAATATTATTTCCAATGTAATATCATTATAATAACCCTACATTAAAATTATATTAAAAAAAACGACTTTTTTTGACTTTTTTTAAGTTTTTTTGTGAAATTTTATGTTTTTTTATTTTTTTGATATTTTTTATGCAAAAATTGATTTTTGTTTTGAATATTTATTTTTTATTAATGCTACAAAAAATAATATTAACATAAAAAAACTTGTCATTAATCATCCACTAAAATTATTATAGTTAAATCAAAATACAAAATTATTTTCTTCGTATTTTTCTTTCCAAGTAGTTTCTGGCTCTTCTATTCCTTTATATTCTCTGAATTTTTTCATATTTAAATCTATAACTTCAATATTTGAAAGTCATCATTCAAATTTAAAATCTGATAATTTTTGTTCTCAAACATTACAATTATCTATTTCTTTATCATTTCATTCTCTCAAAATTTCTCAAGTATCTTCATCAATTATATATTTAAAATCCATTCATGGTTTAAAAAAACTTACTCATCATCATTTTAATGATTTTGGTGAAAAATATTCTACTCATCAAAGATATCCTTCTCAATATCAATAATAAAATCATTCATATGTTTTTACATTATATATTAACTCTTCTGTTTTTATTTTTAAGTGAACATCCATTGAATTTCATTTTTTATATTCTCTATGAACTTCTTGTATTTTTCAGTTAAGATTACATTTGTTATGGAATTCTGTATAATCAAAATAAGGAGATCTAGGACATATATGATTATAGTCCTCTCATGAATAATATCATATTTCATATCAAAAAAAACTACTATAATAGCTAACATTGTCTCATATCTTTGGCAAATAAGATTCATTTAAAAAAGTAGTTTTAAATTTACAATTATTAGACTCATTATGATTAAAAGTTCATTTAGCTATTAAAAATGTATCTCAATTTTCAACTTTTATATATACATCTTTATGACACTCAAAATTTTCAGATTCCTTTATAATAAGATCTAAAACTTTTCATTCAATTTTACACATGATTTTTATTTTTAATTTATAAATTAATTTGAAATCTTAACCTTAATTAGACTAGCTAATTTCTGAGTAGTAGTTCAATAATAAATTGAATCAATATTATAGTCTATATTAGATAAGTAATGATTGTTAACTTGACCAATATTTCAATATCAAACGTTTATTCTTGCTATCCTCTGTCATCAATCATAATATCAAAAAACTATCATTGAGTGCTTTTTAGTATTAACAATTATTGGTCTTCAGTTATGTATTTCATCTTTGATAAAATAGAAAAGGAAAACTAAGTTATCTGATTTTATTTTTTGAGAAATTGAGTTAGTATATTATCTATCAATTGCATAATCTATTCAATTGATAGCATCACTTAATTTTGTATCTCAAGTCAAACCTCAGTCTTCATCACACTTAGTATTTAAATAATTTAATCATAAATTCTTCATTATGTTTTTCTAACTCTTTAGTTTGTTCTTCCTTAGATAGGTTACTGTTTTTTTCGTAATATAATAATTTTTTGGCTTTAGGGGTAAAATTATATTCTGGTTTTAGAGAATGTACTTCTTTAGTAGTGTTATTTTGTGCGTATTGATCAAGAGATCAAAAATAGTATAGTTTTGTATTTTCTGAATCTCAAGATTTAGAAGTTAAAATTTCTCATGGTCAAACTCAGCTTGTTGAAGCTATTGGTACTGATACATCGTCTCAGTCTATATTTACTAGTACGAATCAACAATTAGCAGTTTTTTCACAACTAACTTTGAATTCTATGTATGATAGATTGTTTTCATCATCTGTATAGTAATATTTTCATTTTTGTTTTATTTGTGGATTTTTTCATTTCCAGTTTTCATCATTTATAGAATTATATATATATGTGTTTGCTAAATCATTAGCTTTTTCATAGATTATTTTTGTATTTGCAAAAGAAAAAGTAAATGGATTAAAAACGAGAGTAAAAAACAAAATGTAAGTAATTTTTTGATAATGAAACAAAAAATTATATTAAAAAAAATGACTTTTTTTGACTTTTTTTGTAAAAAATGAAAAAAAGAGACCGGTCTTATACAAGACCGGTCTCAAAATATTTTTTATCTAAATTCAACATTATAATTATTTTCTCATGTAGAAATTTTTTGAGAACTTATTTTTTTATCAGAAATAGCGTAACTATTATCTCAAATCCATAAAGCTCTGTTTATATAACTATCTCTAAAATTCCAGCTTTTTGAAGCTACATATTCTCAGATAGTAGAATCTTTTTTACAATAATTAGGTACGTAATTATTTCCTACAGGTTCACAATATTCACTTCAATCAATCAAAGTGTAACAATTATCTTTTGAAGAATTTGTACTATATTTACTACATTCTTTTAATCTTTCCTCTTCTAGTCAAGAATAATCAATATGACTTAATTTATAGCTTTCTTGTATTCCGCTATCTTTATTTATATCAAGCGTTAATAATCAAGCGAAAAAATCAGTTCTTTTGTAAATATCTTCACTAGAGTTTTCATATAGATTAACTGGTAAAAATAATTTTTCCTCGTTTGAATTCCACATAAACATTCTTGGATTAGTCAGTGCTTCGCTTGTACTTCAAGCTCAACCAAAAGTTTTTGTAAATTTTTGTTTTGTAATTATTCATTTGTAATCTCATGATTCACATTTTTCTATTTCTTCTTCACTAAGTCAAGAATCACCACATTTTTTATCATAATTTATTTCGTACAAATCTACTTTTACTCATGAATTAACTGTTCATCACCACTGATTAGTCGATGTATCATATCATAATCAAATCAAATGATTTTCATCATAAGGATGCAAATATGTACTATATCAAGGCATTTTTAATTCTCAAAGAACTTCAGGATTACTAGAGTCAGCAACATCAATTACAAAAAGTGGGTCAATTTGTTCAAAAGTTACCAAAAATAATTTATCTCAAATATATCTACTAGATTTGAATTCTTCTCAGATTGCTAATTTTTCAAGACTTCATTTTAATTCAAGACTTTCGTCCAGTATATATAAATCAGTATAAGATTGTCCTCACATATTACTCCAAGAAGAAGTTTTTGTTAATATTCTAAAATCTCCATCATTTTCATCCATACTATACTGAGTTAAAGGACTTCAAGGAACTATTGTAGAATCCTGATAATCAAGAGAATCTCAAGAAATATTTAATTTGTGAATAAGAGTATTATTTCATCTTGGAAAATATGGCATTATACAAGCCATTCCTTTTGGACAAGTAAATCTGTTATTTTGATAAATATTTGAAGTCATATAAAGATTATCTTGACTCATAAATATTTCACTATTATTTCAAATAATAACATTTGTTTTTACTTCTTTTGAAGTATCATTTGTATCAATTACTGAAATAATATTATAACTAGGTGAAAAATCATATTGCTCTTGTGTCTCTTCATCAGGAAAAGCATAACTAATATCACTACAATCAGCAATTCATCACGCATTTAGTGAATATGGATATTTTTTTCAATTAAGCTCAAAATTTGAATCAGTCTCACTTCTTGATAAATCTATTTTTTTAGGCATAGATTTTGACAAGTCAAAATCTATATCTTCTCTACTTTCAAAACTATAATATGGAATATTAAAATTAACTGTAGAAGTAATATAAATTAAATCTCATATTTTTCTAGATTCTGAATAATTTCAATCTGCTATATATAATTTATCCAATTTTAAATTTTCAATATCGCTTATATCATAAGTAATTACAAAAGTTTTCATATCTCTATTTATCCAGTATCACATTCTTGAAAAATCTGAATTTGAATAACCAGAAGAAACTATTGTCAAAGTGTCATTTCACAAATACAAAACAGGAGAAGAAAAAGTACTAGGAACTTTTATTTTTTTAAGAATTTTTTGCTCATCTACTCCGACAATATAAACATAATTATCAGATTTGTTATAATAATAAATATTTTTTCAATCTGTTTTTACTATATCAGATTCTTGAACTCATTCTATTTGATTATTAGTTTCTGAAAAATTATCTGTGTTAGAAAAAGATTCTGGTGATGATCACAAAACATCATCTTTACTAGATTCCATTGATTGATTTGTAACAACCATATCATTAACTATTCATCATCTCATAGGATAGTAATAATTTCATTTATTATTTTCCCAATAATTTTTTATGTAACTATTCATTTCATCCTCAAAATCATTACAGCTATTAAAATTTTGTAATTCAAAATTTGCTTCTAATGAGATATTCTCATTTTCTTCTGATAAAGCTTCAATTATAGAATTATCTTCTACATTATTAGCATTAACATTCAAAGATAAAAAGAAAAAACTAAGTAAAAAAAATATTTTTTTCATAATAGGATTATTAGAGATTAAAGTTATTTATTCAAATTTTTCACAAACTCCATTTTTAAAATCTTTTTCATAACAGATTTTTTGTTCTATTTCACAATAAAAAGAATCATTTTCAAATCAATATGTTCAATTTTCAAGTTCACAATATAATTCAAACTCACTTTTCTCATTACTTCAAACAGATGAATCCATCATAAAGGTTTGCATCATCATTTGTTCTTCTTCTATATTTATGTCATTATTATTAATTTTTTTATCAGAAGTATCATCAACAAATATTTCATCTTCAGAGTAATTTTCTTCTTGATTATTATTTTCAATCTCAGGTTCTTCATCTTGATTAATCATCATTATTTCCTGAGTTTCAAAATTATCTTCTTCTGGAATATTTTTTTCTCAAGCATATTCATTTCCTGTATTTTCTTCTTCTATAAATGTCATATTCCTCACTGCAGATATTTCTTCAATTTTTTCTTCTCAGATATTATCTTCTTGAATTATCTTTGAATAATCATTATCTTTATCAAAAATAAAAAAATCATCTGAAAAATATAAAAAACCAAAAATTGCAAAACAAAAACTAATAGCAGGCACAAAAAATAACAAATAATTTTTTTTAGTAGAAGTAGATTTTAATTCTGAATAATTTTGAACTCTTTGCCTTAAATCTTTTTTAAAATTTTTAGGCGCCTCAATATTAGGCTTATTTTTATCTAATAAATAAACCAATTTTTCTATTTTTTTTCTGTCATTTTTCAATTCTGGAAAATCATCAAATAATGTATTCAAAAAATTTTTCATTAATTATAGTAATATTAAAAAAAGAATAAAGAGAACAAAATTAGCACTGATATTTTTAAGAGTTCTACTAACAATTTTTTTACAATTATCTAGACTAACTCAAGTCAAATCTGAAATTTCTTTATATGACAAATCATACCAGATTCTATATAAAACAATTTGTTTATGATCACTTTTTATAGTATCCAAGAATGATAAAACTTCTTCTAGTTTATTTTTATTATCAATCTCTTGAGAAATATCTTTTTCAACAGAATAATCCAAGTACTCGCAAATATCTAATGTTTCTTTATTTGATCTATAAAAATCAATAACTTTGTTATTTGCAATACGATAAAGCCAAGAAGAAACACTAGAACCTTGTTCTAAGCTAAAACTAGAGATATTATTTATAGCGCTCATAAAAACATCGCTTACAATATCTTCAGCAACTTCTCTATTGGATGTTTTCAAATAAACAAACTTATATATCTTATCAATATATCTGTCATAAATCATTCAAAACTTTGAAAGATCTCAAGATA
>JBEPWB010000057.1:0-7506 GCA_041642635.1 bacterium | reverse complement strand
AATGACAATAATAGATTAGTTTTTGCACCTTTTATTACGGTTTAATTTGAGACCGGTCTCAAATTTTTGGCTAGAGTAATGCATACTTTTAATTTCTTCCCTTGAAAACACAAGTTCTCAAGACCGGTCTCGTATGAGACTGGTCTTTTAATTGAAAATATAATATTCTCTTTGTCAAGCCAAAAAAATAAAATAAACTTGCAAAATTTTCAAAAATGATTTAACTAAACTCTAGTAAAATATTTTACTAGAGTTTAGTTTTATAAATTCAAAAAAATTAAAAAAATCTATTTATAAAACATAAATAATTACCTATGAAAAACAACAAAGGTTTTACGCTAGTAGAACTAATAGTAGTTATTACTATACTAGCAATACTATGAACAATAGCATTTATATCTCTTCAATGATATAGTAGTGAATCAAGAGATAGTAAAAGAATAAGTGACTTGTGACAAATCAGAACATGATTGCAAATAGAACAAGCAAGAGAATGAAGAGTTCCAATGCCGGAAGAGTCAGTGACAGTAACTAATTCATGAAGTAATCTAACTATTCAATGATACGCTGGAACATGAACATTAAATACCTTAAGAATAAGTGATAATGCAAAAGATCCAAGTGATAATAAATATTATACATACACTACTAATGCAAACAGAACAAAATTCCAACTAGTAACAATGTTAGAAAACACACAAACAGCATCTAATAATAATATATTAATAACTACAACGTATGCAGATTATACTAATAGAAATGCATATCCTATAGGAGAACCATTATGAACATTACTAGATTCAACAACAAAAGCACCAATCCAAGAAACTTCTAGTTGAAGTATAGAATTAAAAAATAATACTACAGAATATATTCCAGTATTCAAAAGATGAGAAAATACTACATCATCATGAAGTGAATTAGTCATACAAATAATAGCTAATTCTAAATGAAAAGACTCAAAATGGTCAGATTTTGAACCAGATTGTAAAGTAGAAGATATAACAATATGAAATCAAACATGGGCATGATGTAATTCTACATTATGAGATTGAGTAGAATGGTGAAAAAAAGACGATTGAACAAATTGAATAATATGAAGTTGTTTTAATTATGATTGAAATGATAATCCAAGTGATCCAGATTGTTCAATATGAAATCCAGACATGGTAAGTAATGCTTCAGCAAAATTGTTTTTTGATAAGAAACAACCAGATTGAGAAAATAATAATTGAGATAGTGAATTTGATACAATATGGTGAAAACTATATACACATGAAAATGCAATAAAAGAAACCAACTGAGCATGTCCATCATGATGGCACGTACCAACAGATGAAGAATGGACAATATTAACTACTAATTTGAATTGATGAGATTATGAAGCTTGAACAGGTTGGCTATATTCATGATTAGGTTGGAATTGACATTCATCAATTACAGAAAATATAAACCTAGCAAATGCCTTAAAACTGCCTTTATTAGGTCATCATAATTATAATGAATCTTTTTTTAAAGACCGTGGTCGTAGCACTTACCTTTGGTCTAGTACTCTTAATGTTTCTGGTAATGCCTTTAGTTGGCATTTACATAGATATTATGATGGTGTACTTCGCAGTATTAATAATCTTGATCACGCATTCTCCGTTAGATGTCTAAAAGATTAACTGAGACTCTAAGAGCCTATTGGAACTTATGCAAAGCTAATTGACAATCTAAGAACATTAGTGATTAATAAAAAAAGGAGACCATTCTCCTTTTTTTATTGTCTTGTAGCTTTGAACTCTTCTTCATCGTATAGCAATTCAAACTCTCTAAGTAATTCATCTCAAGTATTTGGAATTACAACATAAGAATTGTTAATTATTGCGTTTTTGTTATTTATTAGAGTATCTAATAATCTAGCATTATAATTATTCAAAACATTATATTCTCTTAAGAACTGATCTATAAAAATATTATATGTTCTGGCGTAATAATAATTATTTTGAGTTTGTAAATATTCATTGATATTGCTTATACTTTCTTGTGGATTTTTTTCTATAAAATCAGTTTCTATTTGGTTTGTTATTTGGTTTTTTTGTTCATTTGCATTATTCATTTCAGTATTAAGAACTGTTTTTTGTTCGTTTAGTTTTCTGATTTGTTCTACTGCTATTTCATATCTGTATTCTAGTTGTTCAATTATCGCGTTTAACATTGCGGGTCTATCCAGAGATTCATCCAAAATATTTTTAAAATCTGATCTCAAAATATCTTTGTATTCTTGGCTGATTGCCATATTTTCTACTATAATTACATTATTAGCATCATAATTATCTAGCTCTAAATCATTTATAGAAAAAATATCTTTGTAAATACTTGCTGGGATTTCTCATCTTTCTTTGAATCTGATTCAAAGATTTGTTGTTATAGCTACTCAAGTTCTTCAGATTTGGGATTTTTTTGTGTTTTCAAAATTATAACTATTTGTTTGATTTGTAGAATTATTTTTTTGATTATTATTCTCACTTGCATTTATAAATATTCATCAAATATTAAAAACCCCTACAATAATAGAAGTTAGAGCCAGAGTTTTTATCAAAAATGATTTATATTGTTTGTGCATAATTTTTAAAAATTTTTCTAAAATTAGTTTTATTTGTCTTATAATATCATAAAAATTCAAAATATTAAAATTTTTTGTAAAAAAAATATTTGTTTTGGTTTTTGTGAGTTGTATTTTTTAAAAAATTATTATAATAAATACTATTGTTTAAAGTCTTAATAAAAAAAATAAATGAGTGAAAAAATATTTGATATACAGTCAAAATATACGCCGAGTCCGGATCAACAAAACGCAATAAATCAGATAACTGAATATATAGATAAATGATACAAATTTCAAACTCTTTGGTGAGTTACATGAAGTGGTAAAACTTTTACAATGGCAAATGTTATAAAAGAAGTCAACAAACCAACTCTAATAATTGCACATAATAAAACTCTTGCAGCGCAATTAGCTCAAGAATTCAAAGAATTTTTCCCTAATAATGCGGTTCATTATTTTGTATCGTATTATGATTATTATCAACCAGAAGCTTATGTTGCAAAAACTGATACTTATATCGAAAAAGAAGCTACAATTAACGAAGAAATAGACAGACTAAGGCATGCTGCAACTCAAGATCTATTAACTAGAAAAGATGTTGTAATTGTTGCAAGTGTTTCTTGTATTTATGGTATTTGAGATATTTGATTATATCTAGAACAAGTTTTTGATATTGAGGTTTGAAAAGAATATGTAATGGAAGATTTACTAAAAAGACTTATAAACTTGCAATATAGAAGAGCTGCAAGTGATTTCAAACCTGGTAATTTTATGGTGATGTGAGATACTTTAGAAATATTTCCAGCCAGTCAAGAAACAGTTTTTACAATAGAATTTTGGGGAGAAGAAGTTAGTCAAATAACTAGCAGAAATCCTTTGACATGAGAAGTGTATGAATATCACCAAGAAGTGACTATTTTTCCGGCAAAACATACAGTAACTACAAAAGATAGAATAGAAGAAATAATTCCAGATATAAAAAAAGAACTAGAAGAAAGATTAGATTTTTTCAAAGCTAATTGAGATGTTGTAAAATATGAAAGACTAAAAGCAAAAGTAGAATACGATATCGAGATGATGATGGAGGTTTGATATGTTAACTGAATAGAGAATTATTCTAGATATTTAGACGGTAGAAAACCTGGGGATTCTCCTGCTACTCTTATGGATTATTTTGGTAAAGATTGTTTGACTCTGGTTGATGAATCGCATATGACTTTTAGTCAAATTGGTTGAATGTATGCTTGAGATAGAGCCAGAAAAACCAACTTAGTAGAAAACTGATTTAGACTTCCAAGTGCTATGGATAACAGACCTCTAAAATTTGACGAGTTTGAAAGCAAAATAAAAAATGTGGTTTCAGTTTCGGCTACTCCTGGTAAATATGATATTGCGATGAGTTGTAAAAATCCTGATGATTTTTATAATTTTGACCCGATAACTGATTGACTTTGGGAAGCTAGTGAAGATAAAAGAATTGTGCCACAAATGATGAGACCAACAGGTTTGCTTGATCCAGAAATTATTCTAAAACCTATGGAATATATGGTTGATGATATTCTCAAAAATATTAGTGATGTAGTAGAAAAAAATGAAAGAATTCTAATAACTACAATTACAAAAAGATCAAGTGAAGAATTGACTGATTATCTAATATCTAACGGTATAAAAGTAAAATATTTACATAGTGAAATCGATACGCTAGAAAGATTAGAAACTCTTAGAGAATTAAGAGAATGAAAAATTGATGTTATTGTTTGAGTTAATTTGCTTAGAGAATGACTTGATTTACCAGAAGTAAGTAAAATATGTATACTTGATGCTGATAAACAAGGTTTTCTTAGAAGTCAATCTTCATTAATTCAAATAATTTGAAGAGCTGCCAGAAACGAAAACGGTAAAGTTTATATGTATTCAGAACAATTAAAAAAATTTGATTTGAGTAAGTATGAAAGGGAAGAAGACGGATTATACAGAGTAGATAATGCAAAACTTTGTAACGAAGATTGATTAATAGTTAGTGAAGCAATGAGAACAGCTATAAATCTAACTTATTATAGAAGAGGTTTACAAAAAGAACATAACGAAAAATACTGAATAACTCCAAAGACTGTTTATAGTCAAATAAAAGATATGTGACTAACAACAAATAAAAAAGATTATTCAAGAATAGATAAAAAATCTATCAATAAAGAAATAAAAAAATTAGAGCTAGAAATGGATATAGCTGCTGCAAATATGGAATATGAAAAAGCTGCAGAAATGAGAGATCAAATCGTAGAACTAAAAAAAGCAAAGAAAAAATAATTTTCTTTGCTTTTTTATTAATAAATATTTCTAGTATCTATTTGAACATTTTGAATTCATAATTCGCTAACTCTAGAATAAATATGTTCTATATAAAATAATCAAACTCTAATACAACCAGCAGATGCAGGATTTCAATCTATTTTTGAATCACTTCCATGTATCCGAATTGGTCAATCTATATGTACTGCATATGGCATAACTGCTCAACCGTTTCCGCTTTCTCTTTTTGGATAAGAGCTAGAAGTGTGAAGTTTTGATGGATTTCTTTGTCCAGTTGTGAATAATCATGGAGTATTAGCACTTCAATCATCTCTACCAGCACTTCAAAAAGTAGCTAATTCTAGTTTTCAGTCAATATACATTGCAAGTGCAGTTTTTCATTCAATTTTTTTGAATGTTATAAGATTTTGATTATTTGGTAATTCTTCTATAAATTTTCAAACTAGATTGTCGTTAATATATGTTCCTGAAAAATTCAATCAAATATTTTCTCAATAAAAAGTCCCCAGTGCAAAAGGATTTAATCCGTGATACAAAGCTCAAGGTTTGCTTTGGTATCATAACAAATCGTTATAAATTTGTAATCTTTTTAGTGCTTCAAAATCTAAGTCTAGTGAATTTTTTGCATAAACACGAGTGTAAATATGTCTAAGAGTAACAGATCAAAGTATTCAGTCGTCTTCTATCATAAACATATTTTGTAATTCTTTTACTTTTGAAACAAATTCTCATTTATCATCATTTCAATCCATAAAATAATCTACAAATCTATCTATTTCGTCTTCTCATACAATTTTTAAAGAAGTATTATATAATTCTAAATTTTTTTGATTTTGCATTTGTTCATCCAAAATATTTTGTGTTTGATTTTTTGTAACATCTACAACTTCTACTCTTTGTGAATTATAATTATCATTTTCTTGAGTATTTTGTAACGCAGAACATCAAGTATTTATTGCTATACTTCAAGCTAAGGCTAGGGTTTTTAGGTCTGGTGTTTTCATTTATTTTCTTTACATTTGTTAAAATATTATTTATAATATACTTGAAAAAAAACAAAAATCAAATATAATGCAAGCATGGGGCTATTTATGGTTTCTATCGGGAGAATCGTCACGGTTGTATGCTATCAGGGAGATGTTTGTGCCTTCCTTTAATCAATACAAACAACAATAAATGCAAAAAATAGAATTGCAGGTGGTTTAGCTGCTTTCAAAGGAGCTTTAAACCCATCTTTCGTTGCTGCGTAATAAAACCGCAGTTTAACGAGTAGCCTTCACTAAGGTGATGAGTACCGTTTGGTCTGCTACAAAGTCTATAAAAATCCCCACTCTTGGAGTTTTATAGACTTATAAAAAAGAGTTTTTACAAAAACGGTTTTGATTCAGTCTTGTTTTTGTAAAATATCAATAGATTGAATTATCTTGAACACTTTTTGTTTGTTTTACTATTTTCAAGATTATCAAAACAAACTATGATAGTAGATGTGCTTCTTTGGCCTCCCGAGACATGGGTTCAAATCCCATTAGCTCCACCATGATATTGACACCGTTCAACTTTTACCACATACATAGAAGTTGAAATAATAAGAACAGTAAAAAGAAGAATTAGGTATTAACTAATTCTTCTTTTTATTATTTAATACCAATAATTTCTTTGTGATAATAATGTCTAATATAAATAATAAAATTATTTAACGTATCATAATATAGTTTATATAATCATTCATATTGAGATCTTTTTAATATCTGAATTATATCTTTATCTCAATTTTTAACATTTGTATATTCATAAAAATAAAAATACGTTCAAAGTGTGTCTTCATCATAGTGAGTTAAGTAAGGTTCTATATAAAAGTCTATTTCTATATTCTCAATATTATTTATTAGATTTTTTATATCAACTTCTCAATTATAACAAAATATATTATCCAATAATATATATTTAATAAAATTAGGTGTAGATAAATATTCAAATCACTCCTTGTTAATCATGTAATTTATAGATAAAGCATTATTATTAGATATTGAATCTATAATCTCTCTATTTCATATAAAATTATCAACTAATTTTTCTAAAGTAAGTATTTCTCTCATATCTGTAATTAATAAAATAAATTATTTATGAATCAACTATTTTTATCAATCCATAAAATATAGATATGAAAATAATATTTTTTCTCAATATGATTTTTCTTATTATTAACAATTTGTATATTATTTTAATATTTTACTATATAATTGATTCTTATATTTATTAATATATAATTAATATTATGTTAATTTACATATATTTATACTTCACTGCTTTAATTATAGTTGAAAGTTTATACATGCTTCCGCTTGAGATTTCACTTCACAAATATGCGGTAATATAAACCTTCTTTTTTCTAATAAAAAATAAAAACTTTTTTTCAAGAAAAAAGTTTTTATTTTTCAAATACTTGTTTTTTTATTTTATACCAAGAGTGTTTATAGTAATCAGGTCATAAAAATCAATTATTTTTTTTAGTATCTCAAAAAATAATTTTTTCACTATTTATATTTTTATAGTGAATATATGAATATTTTTTTTCAAAATTACTTTTATTTATTATGTCTTTTTTA
>JBEPWB010000056.1:0-7770 GCA_041642635.1 bacterium | reverse complement strand
TTTTATAGCAAGTAAATATTCTCAAAAATTCCTCCAAAAATGCCAATGAATTCTATTAATTTTATCCTCCTTGTCAAAACTTTTTTCTATCTATTTTATTATTAGATATTTTTTTAGTTTTTTGAAGTTGGTGGGCCTGGTTGGAATTGAACCAACGACCAATTGGTTATGAGCCAACTGCTCTAACCACTGAGCTACAGGCCCTTATAAAAAAAGGTAATGGCGGAAGGGATGGGATTCGAACCCACGGAATCTGTAAAGATTCACTCCCTTAGCAGGGGAGCCCGATCAGCCACTCTGGCACCCTTCCTTATTTTTTACAAAAAAAATGGCGGAGAGACAGGGATTCGAACCCTGGGTACCTTGCGGTACGACGGTTTTCAAGACCGTTGCTTTCGACCACTCAGCCATCTCTCCACTAATTTGTATTTTATTTAAAAGAACTCTACTAAATTTAAATAAAAATGGCTCCCCCAGTTGGATTCGAACCAACGACCAAATGGTTAACAGCCATCTACTCTACCGCTGAGCTATGGAGGAATATATTATTTGCTTATCTGATTTAGCGAGATTGATTTTATATTTTTTTTTAATATTGTCAAAATTTTTTTTAAGAAAATTACCAACAAATAAATAAAGCCTTATTTATAGGCTAAAAAGACAGCAAAACTGTCTTTTTAAAACCACTATACATCCAAGTTTTGAACATCCTTTGCTCTGGTTTGAATAAATCTTCTTCTAGGAGCAACTTCTCAACCCATAAGTATTTTAAATATTTCATCAGCCTTTTCGGCATCATCAATACCAACCTTGAACATTTTTCTAGATTCTGGATCCATTGTTGTTTCCCAAAGTTGTTCAGGATTCATTTCTCACAAACCTTTATACCTTTGTATATTTTCTCAGTTAATCATTTCCCTCTTAACTATAATATTTTTTTCATCCTCAGTAAAAACATACCAAGATTTTTTTCATTTAGTCAATTTATAAAGAGGCGGCTGAGCTATATATAAATATCAATCCTTTATCAAATCTTTCATATATCTAAACAGGAAAGTTAAAAGAAGAGTTCTAATATGAGCACCATCAACATCAGCATCGGTCATGATAACAATCCTATGATATCTTAACTTAGAAATATCAAATGATTCTCAAATAGAAGTACCTAAAGCTATTATAAGATTTTTAATTTCTTGATTTGCAAAAATTTTATCTATTCTTGCTTGTTCAGTATTTAATATTTTACCTCTTAATGGAAGTATAGCTTGAGTTTCTCTATCTCTTCATTGTTTAGCAGAACCTCAGGCAGAATCTCCTTCGACTATATAAATTTCTGATTTGTAAGGATCTCTTGAAGAACAGTCTGATAATTTACCCGGAAGAGTCATTCATTCCAAAGCTCATTTTCTTATAACAGTATCTCTTGCAGCTCTTGCAGCTAATCTAGCTTTTGCAGCTAGGAAAACTTTTTCTATAATTTTTTTTGCAGTTGAAGGATCTTCTTCTAAAAATTCCATAAATTTTTCAGCTAATACAGAATCAACTGCTCATCTAGCTTCTGGACTTCAAAGTTTTGATTTTGTTTGTCATTCAAATTGAGGATCTTCAACTTTAACAGAAATAACACAAGTTAATCATTCAATTACATCATCATTAGTTAAGTTTTGATCTTTTTCTTTTAATATTCATTTATCTCTAGCGTATTTATTTATACTTCTAGTAAGAGCCATTCTAAATCAAGTCAAATGAGTTCCTCATTCTGGAGTATGAATATTATTTACAAAAGAAATTATATTGTTTGAAAATTCTCTATTATATTGCATTGAAATTTCAACTAATACATTTTTAGCTTCTTTTTCAACATAAAAAATATCTCAAATAGTGTCTTCTTTTTTATTCAAAAAAGTAACATAAGACTTAACTCATCATTCAAAATAATATTTATATCTTTCTCATGATCTTTCATCATTAAGATATAGAGTTATTCATTTTGTTAGATAAGCCTGTTGTCTTAATCTATTTTTTATAGTTTTATAATCAAAAGTAGTTGATATTTTAAAAATACTATCATCTGGATAAAATTTTATAACAGTTCCAGTATGATTAGTTTTTCAAACTACTTGAATATCTCAATCACTAAGTCATTTTGAAAAAGACTGATAATGAATTTTTCAATCCCTGTGAACCCAAGCTTCCATTTTTGTAGAAAGAGCATTTACTACAGAAGAACCCACTCAGTGTAATCAACCAGAAACTTTATAACCTCCTCAACCAAATTTTCACCCAGCATGAAGTACAGTCAAAATAGTTTCAAGAGTAGATTTTCAAGTTTTTGCATGTTTTTCAACAGGTATTCATCTACCGTTATCTTCAACTAGACAAGAACCATCAGCTCAAAGTGTAACCTTTATTGTATCGCAATGTCCAGCCATTGCTTCATCTATCGAATTATCAATTATTTCCCAAACTAAATGATGTAATCATCTTTCATCTGTTGAACCAATATACATTCATGGTCTTTTTCTTACAGGTTCTAGTCATTCTAAAACTTGTATATTTTCAGCTCAGTAATTTTGTTCTGCCATGTATAGAAAATGTTAATTTAATAATTTATATTTTATAATATAATAATTTTTAATACAAAATCAAGATTTTGTCTATACCTAGACAAGAAAAAAATTAAAAACTCTTAGAATTAAAATTTTTAACAAAAAAACAGCATTTTTCAAAAAATGCTGTTTTTAACAAAAAAGAAAAAATACGGGATAAAAAATAAAACTGCTTAGAATTGAAAATTTTGAGTTTTAAAAGTATTTTTAATTAACAAAACTTATCTGATCTGTATTTTTTCATTAGGAAATTGATAAGTAGAATAACCTAACCCTAAAAAATTTTTTCATTTTGATAAATTAACTTTAAATTCATAATATGGTAAAAAAGATCTAGATACCCAATCTACTCAGATTGGGAACTTTCTTTTAAACTGGATTAATTCATATTTTTTTTCTATATTTAAAGAACTAATACTAGAATTTAATTCAGATAAATCAGCTCAACTATCTAATTTTTTGTATGCATCAGATAGAGATAAAGGATTATTGTTTATAGTTCACAATAAATTATGATATTCTGAAGTTGTATCATACAAAGTTAATAGATTATTTTTGTCCGGCATATCATAATAGGGATAAGATAATAATTCACGAGAATACTCTACAGAATGATATTCTGATGGGATAGGGTATAACTTAAATATAACCTCCTGATCAATATCTGACTCTATTAAAACACTACGACTATGCTTCATATTAGTATACAATACTTCTTTTTTTTCTACTTTCACATCATCGAAAAAACGAGCACGAGATGGTACTACTTGATGATTTTTATCTATAAATCTATATTTATTTCACTCAATATTGATAGTATTATCAGATAATAATCTATTTAATTTTTCACTACCAAACTTATCAATTAATTTTTTCTCTAAGGGAGTGTACTTAGGAATTTCATACCTATTTTTATCATTTATAGGAAAACTAACTTCATGATTATACTCGGTCATTTGTATTTCTTTATTTGGAACAAGAGTTCAGACAAACTGGATTCTTTTTTGATCACTACTAGGAGAGAAATAATGATATTCTACTGTTCTAGCAGATACTACTGAAAAACTTAAAATACTAATTAAAAATATTGCAAATATTTTTTTAATCATAATTTATCTGTTTATTATATAATAACTAAATTAGTATATTGACTTTTAAAAAAAACAATACTATTTTTCATGACTTATGTCATTAGGTATAAGTCAATTTTGTTCAATAGAAAAAAAAGGAGCTCTATTATGAGTTTTGTAAAAAAAGTAGTATTCATCATTGCATTAATGATTTTTTCATTGAATGCTTTTTCTCAAGATTATGAATATCCTGTACTAAAACCTGGAGTTATAAATGACTTGAATACAATTATAGCAAATCCTGACAACTTTGTAGTTGAAGCAGATTACTATTCAAGCGAAAATATTGGATACTTAAAGTATAATAATTATACTACTAGTGTCTTTAGCAAATACGGAACCACCTCTGGTGAAATATATCATCCAGACGGCACCTATGATCAACCAAATATATCATCAACTGAAGAACTTTTATCTTTAGGAAATGGCACATACGCTTACAGTAAAGGAGTTTACATGGAATATTTTCAGTGTGTTCAATTTGCTCAAGCAATATCAAATGCTGGGCAAGCCACAAACCGCTGGAAAGAACCAGATGTAAATCCTAATATAGATCTAAATACTGACGTATCAGGAAAACTTATTGCTAAATTCGGAGCTGATGGTTACTATAATGGTAGCATAAATGGTCATGTAGCACTTGCTCTAAGTTCTAATGAAAATGGAGTTTATGTTATTGATCAAAACTGGGAGGGTTCACGTACTGCAGATTATGGAAAAGTAGGAGTTCATATAATACCTTGGAGTGAAGCTACTAATTATGGCTTAGTAACAATACCTAGTAACTAATTTTTACAAAAAACAAAGAGACATCATAACTGTGTTATGATGTCTCTTAAGTTTTAGAAATACCTCCTAATTTCTTCAAACATTTTTTTATCACAAAATTCTGAAGCTAAAGAATAATTTCATTCTCTTAAAAATTTTCTTAGATTAGTTGCAGAAATATCATATTTATTTCAGTTATAATTTATAATAGAATTTGTTCTAGATTTTTCAATAAAATTAAACTTATAATCTGGTATATAATTTTTTTTATTATTTATTACTCTATAAGCGCTATCATTTTTTAAATCTCAAGCATAAAAATTTACATTATATATTCAAGGAAAATTTTCATACAAAATTTTATAAATATTATAGACCCAAATCAAATCACTATTATCATCTTTTAATTCAACAATTTTTAACTTACTATTAAATAAATATTTTTTTGATAAAATATTTTTTATTTGCACAAAATCTAGTGGATTTTTTTCATCTCTTGCTTTAGTAGTTCAAATAAGAATTAAACAAAAATCATTTTCTTGTATAATTTTATCAATTATAGATAAATGTCATAAATGTGGAGGATTTAACCTACCAATAAATAATCATAAAGTCATTTTATAAATATTTAATTATAAATAAAAACTAAACAAATGTTTAGTTTTTATATTTCTCATCTTCAAGCTGCTTCTAGTTTAGCTTGTCTATCAGCTAAAGCACAAGCTTCAATTATATGTCATAATTTTCACATCATAATTTGTGGAATTCAAGAAAAATTTTGACCAATTCTATGATCAGTAACTCTATCTTGAGGAAAATTATATGTTCTTATTTTTTCAGATCTGTCTCAGCTTCAAACTTGAGCTAATCTAGCTTCTCACATTTCTTTTTGTCTTTTTTCTTCTTCAAAAGCATATAATTTACTTCTAAGAATTGTCCGAGCTTTTTCTCTATTTTTGTGTTGAGATCTACCATCTTGACAATAAACCATAATTCAACTAGGTTTATGTTTTAGTTGTACAGCAGAATCTGTTGTATTAACGTGTTGTCCACCAGCTCAACTAGATTTTGTAAAACTCATTTCAACATCAGCTTCATTTAATTCTATATCAATAGCGTCAACTTCTGGCATAATTGCTACAGTTATTGCACTTGTATGAACTCTTCATTTACTTTCTGTTTCTGGAATTCTTTGAACTCTATGAACTCAAGATTCATATTTAAACCAAGAATAAGCTCATTCTCATTTTACTTCAAAAATAACTTCTTTAACTCAACCAGCTTCACTTAGAGCTTGTTCAGTTATTTCAACTTTAAATCATTCAGCTTCAGCAAATGAAACATAAGCTCTTGATAATTCTCAAGCAAACAATGCTGCCTCATCTCATCAAGCTCACGCTCTTATTTCAACAATAATATTTTTGTCATCATTTGGATCTTTTGGAAGTAGAGAAATTTTTAATTTTTCTTCTAGTTCTGGAATAAGATGTTCTCAAGCATAGATTTCTTCTTTTAATAAATCTCTCATTTCTTCTTCTTTTTCAGAATCTAGCATTTGTTTATTTTCTTCAAGAGATTCATTAACTTGCTTATATTCTTTATAGAGATTAACTGCTTCTTCTATAGATTTTTTTCTAGTTGCTACTTGTCTGACTTTTTTTTGATCTTTAAATATTTCTGGATCTGATAATTTTTTTTCTAAATCAGAATATTCTTCTACTAAATTATCTAAATTAAATTTCATATTTTTTTATTGATTAGTTTAAAATTTTATTCACTTTTTATTATATAAATAATTTTTTATTTTTCAAAAAAACTTATAGATTATATTTTAATTTATCAAGTGGAATTTCTTTTCAAGCAATAATTATTTTTGGTGAAAAATTATCGTCATCATTTCATTCAAAGAAAAAACTATTATCTTTTCAATTATTTTTCATAAGTGAATCTAATTCTTTTTGAACAGTTTTTAAAATTCATTGTTTTTCTAAAACATCATAAACTCTTGCTACTGCTTCTAGATTTGTAAAATCAGTCATTCTAACAATTTGTTCAATTCTTATTCAAGAAGCTTTAAATGTATATCAATCAACATATTCTACGCTATATTTTTTTGGATCAACATTATCTTTTAGATCAAATAATTTTATTTCTTTTGGTTCATTATAAGTTCATTCATTTGAAACAATAGCTTCTCTAGAATAATTATCAATCAAGAAATCAACTAATTCATCTATTCATTCTCAAGTAGCTGCTGAAATAACAAAAATATTTTTATTTTCAAAATTATTTTTGAATTCTCAAACAATAAAATCTTTCATTTCTTTATCCAATAAATCAGCTTTTGAAAAAACAATTATTTCTTCTTTATTTGATAATTCTGGAGAAAAATATTCTAGTTCTTTTCTGATATTTTTATAATCTTCAAAAACTTGATCCATTCTGTACATATCAAGTAAATGCAATATTACTCAGGTTCTTTCAATATGTTTTAAAAATTCTATTCATAATCATTTTCATTGACTAGCTCAAGGAATTAATCATGGAACATCTTCTAAAACTAAAGATTTTCATTTATAATCTAAAACTCCTAAATTTGGAGTCAAAGTAGTAAAAGGATAATCTCAAATTTTTGCTTTTACATTTGTAATATTAGAAATAAGTGTTGATTTTCAAGCACTAGGAACTCAAATAATTCAAATATCCGCTACTAATTTTAATTCTAAGTGTAGATTTTTTTCTTCGTTAACATCTCACAATTCGGCAAAGGCTGGTGCTTGTCTAATAGAAGAACAAAAGTGAGCATTTCAATATCATCCTCTACCTCATCTTGCAACAAGTAATTTTAAATTATTTTCGTTTAAGTCTGCAATTAATTCTCAAGAATCTGCATCTTTTACGATTGTTCAAACTGGAACTTTTAATATCAAATCTGGAGCATTTGCTCAGTGCATTGTATTAGTTCAACCACCTTCTCATTTTTCAGCTCTTAATAATTTTTTGTGTCTATATTCTGAAAGAGTATTTAAATTAACATCTGTTAACAAATAAACATCTCATCATTCTCAACCATCTCATCCCCAAGGACCTCATTTTGGAATATATTTTTCTCTTCTCCAAGAAACCAGTCCATCTCATCATTTACCTGAAACAACTGTGATTTTTACTTCATCTATAAACATTTGTCTTTATTTGATTATTAATTAAAAATATTTTTTAATTTTACCATTAATATATTATTTAATGGAAACATTACAAAATAT
>JBEPWB010000055.1:0-8015 GCA_041642635.1 bacterium | reverse complement strand
TTTTTCTATTTCAAAAAGTTTTAGATAATCATAACTAGATTGATTTTTTTGAATTGATTCTAGTAAATTAGGAATCAAACTTCATCTTAGGTGTGATAATTCTTCTGACAAAGGATTTTTCATTTCTATCAAATCATTTGTGTCTCACAAACAATTTTCCATTATTTCTTTATTTACAAAAGAATAATTATAAATATCAAAAAATCATATATCAGTGAAAAAGTTTCTAGATTCGTTTTTTAATTTGTATAATTTGTTTTGAATAATAGCTCCAGAATTTATTTCAGGAATAGTTGATTCTATTTGGTTATAACCAGTTATTCTTGCAATTTCTTCAGCTATATCAGCTTTAAAATTCAAATCTTTTCTCCAAAAAGGAATTATTAATTTTGAACCATCAATTTTTATTCATAGATTATCAAATATTTTTGATACTTCATCGTTTGAATATTTTTTTCAAATAATTTTATTAAAAAATTCTAAATCAAAATCTATTTGTATTTCTTTTTGTTTATTTTTATATGAGTCACTAAAAGCTGTTACTTTAGAATCCTTTAAGTTTTTTTCTAATTCTTCAATTATAAGAGAAGCTCAGTGAATCTGTAAATCATTAACTATATCTTTTTCAAAAACATTTAATGAATCAGTTCTAATTCATAATTTTTTTCATGTTTTTCTAACAGTAGATTGATCAAAATTAGCTGATTCTACAATTATATTTTTTGTATTATTGTCAACACAAGAATTTTTTCATCAAATAACTCATCAAAGAGCCAGAACTTTTTCTTCATCAGCAATTACAATATCGCTAGTAGTAAGTTCGTATTCATTATCATTTAATGCAGTGAATTTTTCTCAAGTATTTGCAAATCTAATAATTATTTTTCATTTTATTTTGTCTGAATCAAAACAATGAGTTGGTTGTCAATATAAATAAAGAGAATAATTTGATATATCAATTAATAATCATTTTGATGTAATATCAGCGCTTTCTAAGACTTGTTTTATGTATTCTGGAGAACTTATATTTTCTACATTTTCTACTTTTATTCAAATATATCTACTAACTACATCTTCTATTTTATTTTCTATTTCTAATTTCTCTAATCATGAAAAATCTCTTAAAGAATATTTGTAGTCAAATTTTTCTCAATCTATAGCATAAATTTCTCTAATTATTCAAATATGAGAAAATAAATCAGGTCTATGATTTATAGCTTTGTTATCTATTTCTAAAATTGCATCATTTATTTCAAAATAATCTCTAACACTAATTCATAGAGGAGCATCTTCTGGTAAAATAAGAATTCATTCTTGTCTGATATCAGTTAGTCATAGTTCATCTTCACTACAAATCATTCACTCACTAATTTCTCATCTAATCTTTGTTTTTGCTATTACAAAATCAGGTTTTAGTTGAGCTCAAACTAAAGCAACGGGTACTTTTATTCCAGCTTTAACATTTGGAGCTCAACAAACAATTGGATAATTTTTACCATTTACTTCAACAGTTGTACAGTTTAATTTTTCACTGTCTGGATGTTTAACACAAGTTTTTACTTCTCAAATAAAAACATCTTTTAAATTTTCTCATTTTAAAATTATATCTTCAACTTCTGCTGTGTGCATCACTAAATCTTGTGCTACTTCATCTTCATTTTTTATATTATTTTTATATTCTTTTAATACTTTGTAAGAAATTTTCATTTTTTATATATTATTATAATATTTAATTTACACCAATAAATATATTTAAAATTAGCTAAAAGGCAAGAATTCATTAAAAAATATTTTTGCGTTAAAAAACTCCTTAATTAAAAGGAGTTTTTTCTATTGTGCCAAACTATTTTTTATTACTTCTTCCAGTTCTGCACAAAGTGCTGGATTTTCCCTTAAGAAGTTTTTAGAGTTTTCTCTACCTTGTCAAAGTCTAGTTTCTCAGTAAGAGTAAAATGCTCATGCTTTTTTAAGTATTCATGCGTCAACTCAAATATCTACAAGTTCTCAAACTTTTGAAATACCTTCATTATACATTATATCAAATATTGATTCTTTAAAAGGAGGAGCTATTTTATTTTTTATAACTTTTACGTTTGTTTGGTTTCAATTAACTGTTTTATCAGTTCATGTTCCAGATTCTATTTTTGCTTTTCTTCTGATATCTAGTCTTTGAGAAGCATAAAATTTTAATGCGTTACCTCAAGTTGTAGTTTCAGGACTTCAAAACATAACTCAAATTTTCATCCTTATTTGATTAATAAAAATTACTGTACAGTTAGTTTTGTGAATAGATCAAGTTATTTTTCTTAGTGCTTGACTCATTAGTCTAGCTTGTAAACCCATATGAGAATCTCACATTTCTCATTCTATTTCTGCTTTTGGTGTAAGAGCAGCAACAGAATCCACAACTATTAAGTCAACAGCTCATGAGTTAACAAGCTTTTCAGTGATTTCTAGTGCTTGTTCTCCATAATCAGGTTGTGAAATTAATAAATTCTCCGTGTCTACTCAGATTTTTTTTGCGTATTCTGGATCAAGTGCATGCTCTGCATCAACGAATGCTGCAATTCAACCAGCTTTTTGTATTTCGGCAATTGCGTGAAGTGTTAGAGTTGTTTTACCAGATGATTCTGGTCCATATATTTCTACGATTCTTCATTTTGCATATCAACCTCATAATGCCATATCTAAACCAAGAGAACCAGAAGAAAAAGTTTCTACTCTTTGTCTTGCTCATTCGTCTCAAAGTTTCATTATTGATCATTTTCAAAATTGTTTTTCTATCATTGATAGCGCGTTGTTTAATGCTTCTTGTTTGTTCATAATAATAGTGTTAAAAGTATTTTGTTATACGTAAGTATATAATGAGTATATATTTTTATTTTTCTTTGTCAAAAAAATTTATTAACTTTTTATTTTATAATTTGTTATCAGTCATTCTTTTGTTCATATTGCGATATTTTTTCATTCACAATTATTACAAATAAATTTATATCATTGCTCATTTGGTCTTGTAGTTTCTACAATTTTTTTACAATCTTTACAATAAAAAGATATTTCTCATCTATCTTGAGAAAAATAATCTTTTTTATCGAACTCTTCTATGTTTACTAAATCTGAAAAAATAGACATTTTTTTATTTTTATATATTAAAATAAACTCATTACTTCATCATTTGGTTCTTCTATTTTAATTACTTTTTTTTCTACCAAATCCACAAAACATCTAAGGGTTGCTTCTACATCAGTAAGTGCATCATGAGCTCATGCGAAATATTCTCAAAATAATTTTTTGTGCAATTCTCATAATTTTGGATATTTAAATCTTTCTCAGTTTCATTGAATAGCACAAAAATCAACTGAATTTTTCATTGTACAAACTACTTGTTTTGGTTTGTATTCAAACTCTTTTTCTAATCTTTTTAGTTCTAATTTAACCATAGATTCATCATACTCAATATTGTGTCAGATAACTATATCTGGTAAATTTATATAATGAATTATTTTATCAATAACTTCTTCGATTCCTGGAGAATCTTTGACATCAATATCATAAATATGATGAACTTGACTAGAGCCGTAGGGAATTGGCATTTTTGGATCAATGAGAATATCAACTCTTTCTAATTCGCTAAATTTTCCATTTTTTAATTCTCATAAAATTCAAGCAAATTGAATAATTTTTGGTTGTTTTTCTAAGTCTGTTTCTTTTTTGTTTATGAATCAAGTTGTTTCAGTATCAAATACAAATATTTTCATCAATTATTTTTAAGAATTATTTATTTTATTCTATAAATTAGATAAATTTTGTAAAGACTAAAAATAAAAATCTCCTAAAAATTAGGAGATTTTTATTTATTTTTTAGGTCAGTAATAATTTCTACCAACTCTTTCTATTAATTTTTTATTTTGCAAATTCATGTAAATAGTAGATTGTTTTACATTTCTTATTTTTAAAACTTCTTCTATTATTTCTTCTGTACTCATTGGTTCTCATTTTTTGTTCATAAGTTCAATGATTACATCAATGACAGTACCAGGTTTGAATCCCCAATCTTTTAATGCGTAAATTCATCTTCAAACTAATACAAAATCATTTGATCTAATTAATTCGTTATGAATTGTGTTTACTTTTACAGTATCTCACATTGTTTCTGTTATTTTGTTTGCTATATCAACAAAATGCATTGGAATTCTTTCTTTTTTTAATATATAGAAAGCTTTATCTTTTATTGTTGAAGGATTTAATAGTTTCCATTTTTCAAGTCATACTAAGTTATCTTCTCAAAAAATTATTTCATTAGATAATTCTAGACAAGAATATATAAAAATAGAACTGTATTTATTTGCCAATTTTAAGTTTTCTGAAATAGATTCAATTAATTTTGATTTTGGCATTGCATCTTTTTTTCTTTTCAGAATTCTTGCTCATTCTTTATATATTTTTTCTACATCCTCTTTATTTATTGAAGGCAAGAAAAAATATATTTTACTTCAAAGTTTTTGTTTTGACTTTTCCATCTCATAATCAGATTGTAGAATTACTTCAATAATTCAAGAATTTATATCTGGTTCAAGATTTAATTCTTTTATTAAATAACTCATTATTCTATCTTTTGATGCTAATCATCAATTCAATTTTACAAATTCTAGAGCAGAACTTTGTATTTCTCCAAGAGAACTATTTTTGACAACTCTAGACATTTTTTTAATTCAAGTGTCTTCTAACTGTCTAACTCTTTCTCTAGTTATTTTGGGTCTAAAAGAACCTCATATATTTTGAAGTGTTTGTTTTTCTCATTTTAGTCATACTCTTTTTTCTATTACTTTTTTTTCTTTAACAGAAAGGCTTTTTAGTATTTTTTCAAAAGATCTAACTATACTCTTGTTATTTAAAATTGTATTATTCATTTTTACAAGGGGTATAACTTTAATATAAACTTATTTAATATAATATATAACTGTATTTATTAAAAAGTCAAACTTTTTAATAAATTAAAATGGTAGTTTCATATTGTCTTTTTCTTTTTGTTTTTCTCTTTCATAAGTTAATTTTTCTAAAATTATTTCAGAATTGGTTTTTTTGAATTCTTTTCTAATTATTAATCATCAAATTAATATTATTAATCATGATGTCATTGACATAACTGCTCAATTTCAATGTGTAATACCTTGAGAAATTCAATTTATTCAAATAGCAAAACTCAAAAGAATTATACTAAAACTAATACTTATTAATCATGAATTTATTATTATAAAGTGAGTTCTAAAATTTAAATCTCAATACAATTTTATTTTTTCTTTATAAGAGTTAGATAATATTAAAAGAATTGGTAAAGTATAAATTAATATTAATAAGTATCCAATATTTCAAGCCAAAGAATTAAAAGAATTCCAAGTAATATCGTTTTGGTTATCTATAATCCATGGAAACATAAGACTTATAATTCATAATATAGCTCAAACTAAAACAATTTGCTTAGAAAAACTTATGTTTAGGGATTTAAACTTTATATTTTCAAGTAAAACTATTAATTTTTTCATTTTATTTTTATTTCTATTTTTCATAATAATATTTTAATTATATAAAAAAACTTTAATTATATTTGATATTTTTGCAAATAGTTTATAATAAATATGTTAAATACTTAATTTTTTCTAGATGAATAAAAAGAAAGAAATAAAAAATTCATTTTTTGAATTAGTTTTATTTTTTATTAGTTTTATTTTTTCATTTTTTAGATCTATTAAATTATTTTTTTCTTCATGAGTTAAAAAAAATAATATTTTTTATTTATTTTTGGATTTTATCTTTAGAAAATGGCCAAAATATTTTTGGCAAAAACCTTCTTTTTATAAAATCTTTTCATTTCCTGGAAATTTAATTAATTATATACTTAAAAAATAAAAAATGATTTATAAAAATAAAGCTTTTACACTTGTTGAAATAATGATTTGAATTTTAATAGTTTCAGCAGTTATTATCGCTTGATTCCAAGCTTATATAAATATTTGATTTTGAAAAATAAATCTAGTAGAAAAATCTAATATTCAAAGAGATAGTTTTTATTTTACAGAAAAGTTATTTCAATTGATAAAAGAATGATGAACTCTAGATTATGAAGAATATTTTAATAGGAAAGTAGTTTGAACTACAGTCTTAAATTGACATTATAATTCTCCAACTTGATTTTGAAATTATTGAAAAGGTTGAATTATATGAACACCAAATTACTGAGATTGATTTTATTATTGTAGAAGCTTATCTCCAACAAATTATTTAACAAATCAAGGATGTTTTAATAATTCACTTAGTGCAAATATTGATTGAACTCCTTTTTTAGCTTCTTTTTGAGACTATCAAAGATATTGACAATATAGTTTTCAGTTTATTGATTATAATTCTAATCATAATAATGATAATTGAGACGAAAATTCAAGCTGAGTTATTACAAGAGATGATGATGATGAAGTTTTGTGAGTTTGACCTTCTGTTTTTCCTGAATGAAGCAATGTTAATGAATTATATTTGATTTCGTGAGATTCTACAAAAAGAACATTAATTAGATGGAATATAGTAAATGATTCAGCATCTCCAGCTAGTACTACCTGTAATCCTTGATCAGTAACCGATTTTTCAAATATAAATCTTGCTTGATGTAGGTGAGTTATAGAATTTTTAAAATTAGATTGAGTTGATTGGTGATTAAATCATGACTTGTCGTCAGTTGGTTGGGCTCAATATGATTGAGTTGTTGATACTTGGTTAATTGATAGGCAATTTACTTGATGAGTTGATATCGTTGCTTGAGATTGAGATTGATATCGGAAAGAGTTATTTCCTCAAACGGTTAGTGTAACTGATTTTAAAGTTTATGCTTATCCAAATACTAGTCCAAAAGATTCTTGGAAAAATTCTTCTCCAAGTTCAAAGATTTCTCCATATATAGTTTTAAATTTTAAGATTAAACCATCTTGGGAAGTTAGAAATAGACTTCAAAATGAATGAAAAGAAATTGATTTTTCAACAACTGTAAATTTAACAGATATATATAGTAATTAATATCTATGAAAAAAAATAAAAAAGCTTTCAGTCTTGTCGTGGCTATGTGATTGGTACTTATTACTAGTTTACTTGCTTATACAATACTTGAATATATGATACCTTTTAGTAGAAATGTTAGATGAATTGAAAACTCTACTTCTGCTTATTATGCTTGAAATAAATGAGTTGAAGTTTGATTATATTTTTTGAATCAAAGATCAGATAATGAATTAAAAATATCAACAACGAAAAATTATCTAGCAAATAATCAATATGATTTTAAAATAAATACTTCAGTAGCAGGACCTAGGATTCCAGAAGCTTGAAAATGAAATAGCTATTTTGATACTAGTAGAAATCAAATACTTGTTTGAAATCCTATACAATTGTCAGTTTGATATAATTATTTGCCTTCTAAAGATTTAAAAATAAATTTTAGAGTACCAGATTTAAATAATAACTGATTAAAAGGTTCAAGTGATAATATTAACAATGAAAATATTACACACTCTGATTGATTAAGTACATGAATTGTTAATTGGCAATTATCAAGTACTATTGATACTTTAAACTCTCACTCAGGTTCTCTTGTAACATTTTGAGATGTAAATAATGATTCTCAAATTGATGTTTTTTGATTAGAGTGAAAAAGGCTTAATTGAACTACTCAATCTTTTGAAAATTTTTATGCTACTAATTGTTCATGAATTTGAAAAGAGTGTATGTTAAAATTTTCAGTTATAAATAAATTAGAAACACCAACAGGTAGTTGAGTTCCTTATTTGGAATGGGTAATTAATTCATGAAACGTAATACCACTTCGTTATTCAAGGATTGTTTCTGAATGAAAATCTTACTGATTTATAAAGCAAATTGAAGTTAGAATTCCTCAGGAAACTGTTTCTGAAGCGTTTGATTTTACAGTTTTTCAATAAAATAACATTAATATAAAAAATGAAAATATTTAGAAT
>JBEPWB010000054.1:0-8181 GCA_041642635.1 bacterium | reverse complement strand
AAACGAAGTAAAAAATTATTCTTGGTTTGATTTGCAAACTAGAACTTCAAGAAATATAAAATGATGAAAAATTATAAATCATATTTTTTGATGATTAAATAAACAAGTGGAACATCATATTTTTCCAGGTATTTCTAGAAAAAATATTACTGAGTTATCTGAGTTAGTACAAAATTATTGTGAAAAAAATAATATAAAATATCACAACGTGACTTTTAGACAATCTTTAAAAGAAATCTATAGAACTCTAAAAACTTGAGAAACAGTTAAATAAAAAAGAAGATTTTTAAAAATCTTCTTTTTTTATTTTTCATTATAAATATGTAAATCTCTTTGTGGAAAAGGGAAGGATATTAACTTTTTATCAAAAGTTTTCTTGATATTTTCAAGCATATCCCATCTAAGCCCGAATAAATCAGCTCACTTACAAAATGCTCTACAACTAAAAATAACAGCGTTATCTCATAATTCATTTACAACAACAGTAATTCATTCATCATTTATTACTCTTTCATCATTTTCAAATAATTCTCTAAGAGTAGTTTTTACCAGGTCTATATCGTCGTTATATCCAACTCAAACTTGTATTTCTAGTCTTCTAATTGGTTCAACTGAATAATTTACAATTGAAGAATTATTTAGTTCAGAATTAGGGATAATGATCGTTTTTCTATCTGGAGTAATCAGTACAGTGTTAAAAATATGAATTTCTTTTACAGTTCAACCATATCAAGCTCATTCTATATAATCTCAAATATTATAATATTTTAAGAATAATATCATAATTCAAGCTGCAAAATTTTGCAAAGTTCAAGATAAAGCAAGACCAATCGCCAATCAAGCAGCGGCAAGAATTGCTACAAATGAACTAGTTTGTATACCTATAATTCCTGCAGCACTAATTATTACTAAAATTTTTAGAATTATTGAAGTTAAACTTCTTATAAATCATTTTAACATTTGATCTATATTAGCTTTTTCCATAGTTTTTTCTATAGAATTAATTATCATTTTTATGATTTTAAAACCAATCCATAAAACAAGTAAAGCTCAAATAATCTTAGGTCAGTAAGACATAACTGATTGTACTGCCATATCTAAATATTCTCAAGAATTTTCTTGTATAAAAGTCATTATATCAAAATTTTCATTCATAATCTATTTTTACAAAAAATAATATACAAAATATAGTAATTATTTAAAAGTAAAAATCAATTTTTATTTTTTTAAATTTGATTTTTTGCTCAAAAAAAATAAAATCAATCTTGCTTTGTTCAAAAAAATACGGATCCATAGCTCAGTTGGTAGAGCACTCGCCTCTTAAGCGATAGGTCCCGGGATCGTAGCCCGGTGGGTCCACCAAAAATATTCTAAAAAACAAAACCTCCTAAAATTTTTAGGAGGTTTTGTTTTAAATAAAAAAATCTATTCAATAATAAAATAAGTAAGAATAAATCATCATGTGAGTTATGTTTCATAAAATTAGAGGAATAAAAATTTTTTTATAAGGATATTTTATTATGGCCAAGGCAATTAATAAAATATCGTCAGATAAAGGCAATATTCAGACATAAATATAGATGAAAATATATGTTAAATATTTATTTGTATACTTAATTTTTTTTGAAATTTTTTCTATGTATTTTTTTGATTTTCAGGTAATGATTTGTCTTCATTTTGTTCAAAAATAATAAACGAATGAATCTCAAACCATAACACCTGATCAAGCAAATAATCATATTAAAGCTGGATTTGATCATCAACTAACAAAAGTTGCCATAATTGTTAATAGTGAAAATCAAGTCAAACTAGAAAAACCTCATATTGATGCTATTATTAGTATCGCTAAATAAGTGTTTTGTACTCATATAAAATCTACTATTTCTTTAGGTCAAAAATAAGATAATAAACTTATCCATATTATTATAAATATTAATAAGCTAAAAAATCATAGATATTTTTTGTTTATTTTCATTATACATTTTTTATAGTCTATAAATATATTGTAAAAAATATTTTAAAAATTAAAAATTATTTTTAAAATATTTTAGAACCAAAAAATATAATTAATCAAGAGTTTTTTTGTTGAGAATTTTTCAAAAATTCTTATTATATATTTTTAATAAATATATTTATAAACAAAAAAAATGTACAAAAAAATTATTTTAATATTTTTAATATTTTTCATTAATTTTAATGCTTATTCTTACGAGCCAAGCCAAAAAGATATAAAATTAATTGAAAAAACAACGCAAATTATTGATAATTATTCAGAAACAAAAAATGAGACTTGGTTCAATAGGAATCTAAATTCTTTTAATTATTTTTTGGATAATTATAAAAAAGATGACAGAGTAAAATATGTTATTACTCAAATAAAAAATTCTCTAGAAGAAAATCTTGAAATATTAAAACAAAAAAATGAAGAAGAATTAGAAGAATTGTTAGAAAACAGAGTTTCTTTTCAAAGGCAAAGCTTTTTTGATGAATACGGACAAAATATTACTAGCTGACTTGATGTTCCTCAAAAATGTATTGAACATTTTGATTTTGTTGATGAAATAGCAAAAGAGCAAAATTTTCCAACAGAATTAATTCTAGCAATGTGGGGGAGAGAGTTCAACTGTAATTTGGCAAATCCTGGTAATTGATGGGGGCCTTTTCAAATTACTAGTTTATATTATGCTCCTTGAGATATAACTCTTGAGCAATTCAGAGAAACTGTTATTACTTTTATAGAATTTTCTAGAAATAAATGGGATTATTACAATTATGATTCTTATCATAATCTAAAAGATAGATTTTGACAAGAAAATATCAGTATGAGTTATGATAATTACTCGATTAGAGATATTAGATTGCATTGAATATTGTATAACGGTATAACTTCGACTGCAACTCTTGAAAATCATTCTTTTTCTAATGCTAATTTGAATTCTTCAATTAGCTCTAATAGTGATTGAATAGCTACAAGATTTTTAAAAATTTTAAACTGGAGAATACAAAATAATAAATAAAAATGGAATATTTAAGTCTAATATTTTTTGTAATTTTTATTATTTCTACTTTTTCATTTTTTTCTCTTGCTCCTTGGGTGCCAACAAAAAAATCAGATTTAGAAAGAATAAATAAAATAATAAATTTGCAACCTTGAGAAAAATTTTTAGAAATGTGATCTTGAACATCACTGGTTTCTATTTATTTAGCAAAAAATAATCCAGAATCTACAATTCACGCAATAGAATTATCACCATTATTATATTTGCTTTCTAGAATAAAAATATTTTTTAGCAATACAAAAAATATAAAAATTTTTTATTGAAATGCTCTAAAAAAAGATTTTACAGAATATAATGTTTTATATTGTTTTTGACTACCAGAAACAGTTACTAACAAAATTTTTCCTAGAATAAAAAATTTAAAAAATAATAATTTTAGATTTATTTCATATTGTTTCAAGATGAATAATGATTTATTGCTAGAACAAAAATTCAAAGAAGAATGAAAATATTCTATTTATCATTATTCTTTATAATAAAAAGCAGATTTTTTAAAATCTGCTTTTTATTATTTTGAAATTCTTATTATTTTATCATCTCATTTTCTAACATTTCATCTACCATCTCTGTTAGAAGTCAATAAATACATCGCTCAGTCCGGTCATACATTTATATCTCTTAATCTTCAGAATTCTCAGACAAATAATTCATTAATTATTTCTGCTTGATATTTTCATCTTTCATCTCTAAAAATATCTATTTGAAAAAGGGTTTCTCTTCCAAGAGTTGTCATAAATAAATATCATCCCCAAAATACCATTCCAGCTGGTGGTGTAGCAACGTCTGGCCAATATAGAAGAGGGTCTTTGTATTCATCAGAATATCAAGTTACTTCAGGCCATCAATAATTTTCTCATTCAACTAAATGGTCAAATCTATCTCTGTTTTGTAATCAAAATTCTCATGTTGGTCAATGGCTAGAAATAAACATTTCTCAATTTTCAGGGTTTGTTGCTATTCATTGAGGATTTCTATGTCCTAGAGTATAAATATAACTATCTTCAAAAGGATTGTCTTCTGGAATAGTTCAATCACTGTTAATTCTAAGAATTTTTCAAGCTAGAGAATCCATGTCTTGAGCTAATTCTGGACTTGATGCATCTCACGTTGCAATATATAATTTATCATCAGGTCAAAATTTTAATCTTCATCAGTTATGAAATCTAGACCCAGGAATATTATCTATCAAAGTTTCGCTAATTTCAGCTGAATTATTACCAGTATCAACTAAACGAACTACTTTATTTTTTAATTCTCAAGAATTATCAGTGTAAGTATACATTACATAAATAAATCAAGTTTGTTCAAAATTTGGATCTTTTTCTATTCACATTAATCATCATTCTCATATTTCGTTACTATCAGCTTCCCAATAATTTTCGTTAATTATTTCTCAATTTTCTATTAACAAAATATTTCATTTTCTTTGTGAAACTAAAGTTTTTTCTTCATCCAGAAAAACAATCCCCCAAGGAGTTTCTAGATTCGTTACCCAATCTTGAATATTCAGATTTTCAACATCTAAATCTGCTTTTGATCAAGAATTAGTTTGAGTATATTCTTTTGTTATATTCTTTTTATTTCAATTAACTTGATTTTCCGTATCTTGTTTTGCTGAACTACAAGAGCTTAAAATTATAAAAAAAGTGATAATTGCAAAAAATTTTTTATTCATAACCAAATTAGTTAGATTTTAATTCTTTCATTTTATATTTTTTATAATACTTTTCAATGTTTTATTAAATATTTTTTATAATCTTGACAATGCTTTAAAAATCATTATAAACAATAGTTACATTTTTAAATAAGTGTTTTTATAAAATTATTTTGTTATTATGGATAAAATTACTTGAGAATGATTTTTGCTTAGCAATGAATTAGAAACAGAAAATAATAATAACGAAAGGAGGGAATTGCAAAGTAGTGAATTAGTAGAGGAAACAAAAACTAGAGTTTGTTATACTATTGAAATTAATGAAGTTCATCCTTTAGAACAAGAATTTATTGATGAAATGGATAAAGAGATTGTTTGACAAGATGAGGCAAAAAGAACTGTTGCAAGATTAGTTAAAAACTCTATTCTTTGAATAAGACCAAAAAGATGACCTTTGGGAGTTTTGTTTTTTTCAGGACCAACTTGAGTTTGAAAAACAGAAATTGTAAAATGTATTTCAAAAGTATTAATGTGATATGATAACTGATTTGTAAAAATAAATTGTGAATCATATCAAGAGTCGCATAGTAAAAGGCAATTATTTTGAGCACCACCATCTTATGTTTGATATAAAGATCCAACACCTTTAGATCCCTCAATAGTTTTTTGATATTATGATTGAGCAAAAAAAGCATGAACTCTTCATAGTAGTATAAATCACGTTCCAGATTTTAGTATAATACTTTTTGATGAATTTGAAAAAGCTCACAATGATGTATCACAGTCAATTCTTTGATTATTAGATGAGTGAAAAATTCAATTTTGAAATTGAAAAACATGAAACTATAAAAATTCTATAATAATTTTCACTTCAAATATTTGACAAAAAGATATAGAAAATAAAAATTCTAAAAAATCAATGTGATTTTTAGGTTCTAATGAAGAAGAAAATCAAAAAGATAATTCTCAATTGATAAAAGATGCTATAAAGGAAAAATTTTCACCAGAATTTAGATGAAGAGTTGATGAATTTGTTGAGTTTGAATCATTGAGTAAAGAACAAGTTTTAGAAATAATCAAAATTCAAGAGGAAAAATTAAATAATCACTACAAAAATTATTATAGAAATATGGATTTATCAATAAAATTTTGACAAAATATTATTGATTCTATTTTGGATGAATGATTTTCTCAAGAATCTTGAGCAAGATGACTTTTAAATGCATTTGATAAAAATATAGAAAATAGATTGGTTAATTTATTCACTTCAGAAAAATTTCAAGAATTTTATTATTTAAAATCACCAATAGAAATTTTGTTAGATAAAGATTGAGATAATTTTTTTTATAAAATTTTTGTTGATAATAATAATTTTTCAAAACAAAAAGAGAATACAAAAGAAATTGTGCTGTCTTCACAAAACAAATTATTAACTACAGGTGGTTTTAATCTTGATAAATTAATGGGATTAAATGAGTTAATGAGAGAGTATATTTCTACTTATAATCTTCATATAGATGATAATGATACAGATTTTTCAAATGAATTAATAGAAATAGAAAAAGTTTTTCATGAATTATGATTTTCTACGTGAGATATAAAATATTTAAAAAATTGTTCTATGGTTGATTTATTATCAGATTTAACAACTTTATGAAGATATGATTTTTTTGAAAAAAATAAAGATATTTTTTATCCAATTACTCAAAAAGTCGTATTTAAATATGTAGAAAATAAGCTAGTAAAATTTATTGATACTAATTGATTAGATTATTTAAAAATTGATGATTTGGTTGATGAAATAAGTTTATATTTATCAGAAAACTTTTTTGAATGAAAAAATTTGAATACAAAACAAATTTTTGAAATAATTTATTATATATCAAAAATTTATAAAGAAAAATATGAGATAGAAATAAATATTACAAATTATAAATAGCTTATATTATAAAGTTTTATTTGAAAAAATACAGCTTTATCGTATAATAAAAGCATATATTTATTTATGATAAACTATTATGGCTTTAAACTTTAGAAAACTTTTTGAATATATTTTCAAATCATTTGATGTGGCTGGAGATACAAAACTATTAGAAAAATACGAAAAAGATTGAATTAGATTTTTGATGCTTATAAAAAGACATTGGATATATAGTATTTTACATTCTTGGAAAGTTTTAGTAGTTATTGTGATCTGAGTTGCTAATGCTTATTTGTTAACTTTTGCAAATGATCAATTACAATTAATACCAACAATTGTAGCTATATTTTTGGTATTAAATATTACTTATTGGGTATTTGTCGTTGTAGTATTCATTTATAGATTTTACAAAATTCTTTGAAGTGCTCCATATATTGAAGATATTTATTCAGCTATCAAAAAAAGTAAACAAAGCGATGTTGTTTTTACAAAATTTTTTAATCAAACAGTTTTTTTATTTTTTGTACTTTTTATATTAACTTTCTTTACTCTAATTACTTGAATTTTTTCACTTCTAAGCTGATGAGCTCTAGGATTTTGATTATGAATATTAAATAGTTTTTTACTTATTACTCAAACAATTCTTTTTTATAGTTATTTGAATAAAATGATAAATCAGGAAATGGATTTTAAAATAATTATTCCTGGACAAATAATTTTTTATAATCAAAAATGACTTCTTTGAGAAAGTCAAAGTATGAATGCTCGTAAAATAAAAACTATGAATAGTTCATATAGATGATTATTAGGTTCATTTTTTAATTATTGAGATATTATTATATTATCAGAATGAGATCAAAAAGATAATTGAGAAATGACAATGGATTATATTTGAGACCCAAATAAAACTCTAAAAGAAAGTCAAAAAGTTTTAAATAATGACTTTGCAACAATGGAAAAAGATGTTAATGTATTATTAAAAAAATTCAAATCAGAAATTTGAATTGATAATATTGATACAGATGAAAATAAAGAAAAATTAAGAAAATTTATTTTAACTAATGAAGAAAAATTAAAAAAAATTTTTGAAGAATGAGATAACGAAACAAAAAACGAAGTCAGGGAACTCTATATTCTGCTAAAAAAAGACAAAATTTAATTTGTCTTTTTTTATTATAAAGCATTAATTTTTGACTATTTTTTATATTTAATGTTATAATTATTAAAATAAAATTTAATAATTGTTTATGATAATAAAAAAAAGAAATAAAAATTTATTTTTATACAATCTAAAACTAGTTGTTTTATCTATTGCTATAATTATGATATGGAGGTGAGTTTGGAATTTTTTGGATGAATATTTTTTACCTAATTATTTTATTTTATCAAATATTTTAAGTATTGTTGTTGGAATAATTATTTTATATATAAATGATTATGATCTGGATGAATTATGAGTAAGTGATGATTAAAAAAATAATGTTTTACAAAAAATAATATATTTTACATATTATTTTTAGCCAATACAGAAATAGATTAAATATGGA
>JBEPWB010000053.1:0-8379 GCA_041642635.1 bacterium | reverse complement strand
TATTTTTCTCTTCTCCAAGAAACAAGTCAGTCTCCTCATTTACCTGAAACAACTGTGATTTTTACTTCATCTATAAACATTTGTCTTTATTTGATTATTAATTAAAAATATTTTTTAATTTTACCATTAATATATTATTTAATGGAAACATTACAAAATATTTTAGTTTATTTTAACTTATTTGCAAATTAAAAAAAGTTCCAAATTAATTGTTTTGGAACCCTTTTTTTGTTAAAAATGGTGTCAATGAGTGGAGTTGAACCACCGACCTCGGGGTTATGAATCCCGCGCTCTAACCAACTGAGCTACACTGACTTATAAAAATAATTGCTGAGACTTTATATTTATAAACTATAAAAAGTCAAATTTTTTTTGACTTATTAATTTTATTAAATAAAATGATGCTACTTTTTTAAAAAGTATTTTTACATCCTTCCAATTAAGTAAAGTTTTTACAATATAATTGTATTATATTTAGGAATTCTACTAATGCTAATTTTTGTTAAAAAAACAAAGATTTATTATTGATAATTGGATAATAACCCAAAGGAAATATGGCAAATTACGAACTAATGCTAATTATTAAACCTAATCTTTCTGAAGAAGATAGAGATTCTTCAATAGAGAATTTAAAAAGCTTATTTGAACAAAATGAAGCTAAAATAGAAAAAGAAGATATATGGTGAGACAAAAAATTAGCTTATAAAATTAATAAATCTGATAGAGGTTTTTATATTTTATATGATTTAGAAATAGACGGTAAACTTATTAAAGAATTATCAAGAAAAATAAACTTAGATAAAAATATAATAAGATACATGTTTACTAAAAAAGAAGCTTAATTATAAACTTCAAATTTTATACTATTTATAATATAAATGAATATGAGAACAGTTAACAAAGTTATACTTATTGGTAATATAACTAGAGACCCTTTAGTTAAAACTACTGAATCAAATAAAAAAGTTGCAATTTTCACTATAGCTACTAACAGATATTTCAAAACATCTGATTGAGAACAAAAATCTGAAAGCGAATTTCATAACTGTGTTACATGGGGAAATTTAGCTGAAAGATGTGAAAAACACTTAAATAAAGGTAAATTAGTTTATGCTGAAGGTAGATTGAAAACAAGAGTACTAGAAAAAGATGATTGAACTAAATCGTATAAAACTGAAGTTGTTGTTTCTAACCTAATCTTTTTAAATAAAAAATCAGACTTTGAAGATCTAACTGATACATCAGGATCTGATTTTGATGAAGATGACAAATTTTAATTTTAAAAAATTAAAAAAGATAAATTATCAAGCATAAAATAAAATGTTTGGTTACATATCCAAAATTTATTACATAAAAATAAGAATATTATGGCAAAAAAAGAATGTCCATTAGATGGACAAAATATAGACTACAAAAATGTAGAACTATTAAAAAAATATATAACTAAATTTGGTAAAATTACTCCTAGATACTATACTGGTGTATGTTTAAAAAATCAAAAAAAATTAGCAAAAGCTATTAAAAAAGCTAGAATTATGGCTTTATTACCTTTTGTTAAAGGATTTGACCCTAATTATGAAGGATAATTATAATAAACAAAATAAGCTTTGGAATATTCCAAAGCTTATTTTGTTTATTTACAAAAACTAAAAAACTTTACTTTTTAGTTTTTGTAAATATAATTCGCGCGTAAAATTAAGTTCGGGTAATTTTAACCGAACTTAATTTATTTATTTTAACATTTTAGAACATAAATTTATGTCTTTTAGAAATATAGCAATTATTGCCCATGTTGATCATGGGAAAACTACTCTTGTTGACGAATTATTAAAAGCTGATGATAATTTTGATACTAGAATAGGTCTTGAAGAAAGAGCAATGGACTCAAATGCTCAAGAACAAGAAAGAGGTATCACTATTTATTCAAAAAATACTGGTATTAATTATAAAGGAAACAAAATTAATATAGTTGATACTCCAGGGCATGCTGACTTTGGTTCAGAAGTAGAAAGAGTACTTAGAACAGTTGATTCAGTTTGTTTGGTTGTTGATGCTTATGAAGGTCCTATGCCTCAAACAAAATTCGTATTAAAAAAATCTTTAGAACAAGGATTAAGTCCAATTGTTGTAATAAACAAAATGGATAAACCTAGTGCTAGACCTGACTGGGTAATAGATCAATTATTTGATTTATTTGTACAATTAGGTGCTAATGATGAACAATGTGAATTATTAAATGAACCAGTTTATGCAATTGCTAGAGATGGTAAAGCTTGGACTGATGAAAATCCTGAACAAGAATCAATAAATACTCTACTTGATTATATTCTCAAAAAAGTTCCTGAAGCAGCTAATGACTCAGAAGCTCCATTCAAAATGCAAGTTGCTAACTTAGGTTTTGATAATTTCTTATGAAGATTAGGTATTGGTAGAATATATGAATGAGTTGTTAAAATTGGACAAGAAGTTTATGTTACTGCTAATGATGGAACTGAAAGAAAAGGAAAAATTACTGAAATATTAACAAATCAAGGTTTAGCAAAAGTTAAAGTAAAAGAAGCAACTGCTTGAGATATTGTTACTATTGCTGGTATTCCTGATATTTTCGTAGGTGAAACTATTTCTTCTGTTACTGGTGCAAAACCAATGGAAGCAATTACTATTGACGAACCTACTCTAAAAATGGAATTCTTAGTAAATAATTCTCCTTTTGCTGGTAGAGAATGAAAATTTGTTACTTCTAGACAAATAAGAGATAGATTAGAAAAAGAATTAGAAACTAATGTATGATTAAAAGTAAATTTTGATTCTGGAGAAAACTATGAAGTTTCAGGTAGATGAGAATTACATTTGTCTGTACTTATAGAAACTATGAGAAGAGAATGATTTGAATTACAAGTTGGTGCTCCAATAGTAATTATGAAAGAAGAAGATGGTAAAAAATTAGAACCTATTGAAAAAGTATGAATTACAGTTCCAGAAGGTGTGGAATGATCAGTTATTGCAGCTCTAGGTAAAAGAAGATGAGAAATGTTATCAATGTTACCTGAAAATGGTTTAGTAAATTTAGAATTTAAAGTTCCTACTAGATGATTATTAGGTTTCAAATCTGAATTTACAACAATGACTAAAGGTGAAGGTTTAATTTCAAGTGGTTTTGAAGAATTCGCTCCTTACAAAGGACCAATAGAAAAAAGAGACAGAGGTTCTATGATTTCTATGGAAAATGGTAAAACTATGGCTTACTCATTATTTAATTTACAAGATAGAGGTACAATATTTGTTGAACCTGCTACTGAAATTTATGAAGGTATGATTATTTGAGAATCAAATAAAGACCAAGATTTATCTGTAAACTCGACAAAAAATAAGAAACTTACTAATGTTAGAGCTTCTGGTACTGATGAAGCGTTAAAACTTACTCCACCAAAATTAATGACTTTGGAAGAAGCCATTGATTATATTTCAGAAGATGAGTACGTGGAAGTTACTCCTGAAACTATTAGATTAAGAAAAAAATACTTAACTGAATGAGAAAGAAAAAGAAATAAAAAATGATAATCTTAAAAGATTATCATTTTTTTACCATTTTTTTTGTATCCAGTTTTTTAATTCTTCTAAATCTTGAATACTAAGTTTTGTATCTATTTCTTGTCATTTTAGGTTTATAAAAATTTTTGTATATCAAGGTTTTAATTCACCCAAGAAAGTTTTTAGATCGTGTAAATCTTGTTTTACAGCGTTATTTGGAATATCTATAACAAATTTTTCTGTTAATTGTCATTCTGGTTCTTTTTTAGAATCAGATATTTTTTTGTCTAATTTTTCTTCAAAATTTTCTTTTATTATATTGCACTTATCTTCATCATTATTTTCGTTTGATAATTCTTCTTCTTTTATTTCATTTAAATTAATATTAACATATCTCTTTGATTTATCAAAAAGTCATAAATCTTGAGCTTGTTCTCTAACCATAGTAATACTTGCTACTTTTATATCACTTGCTCTAATAGATTTTCTTTTGTATTCAAAATTGATATCCAAACTACCTGTAACAATAACAATTTTATCAATATCTAATTTGTCTTTATATTTATCAATATCTTTTGGAAAAATAACAACTTCAAAATCATAATCAAATCATTCACATTTTAAAAACATCATTTGTTTTCAAGTTTTAGTTGTAATTTTTCTCAAATCTAGAATAACTCAAGCCGCTTGAACAATTTCATCATTATTTTGATTATTTTGTTTTTTAGGTTTTTCATTAGAGGAGTCTAATCACATTTCAATATCTTTTGGCTCGTATTTTTCTGGATTTTGTGCCTTATCTAATTCCAATAATTCATCAAATCACATTTTTAGTTTTTTTGTTTTTTGGCTTCTTCTAGCACAATATCTTTTTAATCAATCAAGTGCGTGACCAGAAACAGTAAAACCAATCATTTCTTTTTCTCAAACTAGTTTTTCTTCAAAACTAAAATCTTCCGATTGAATAAGTTCTAGCTTATCTTCAAATTCTTCAGAATTATCAAATAATCAAATTTGACTAGTTTCTTTTTGTTTTTCATCACGGCGACAATATTTAATTATGTCATCAATTGATTTAAACATTTGTTTTCTCATTCATAATTCATCCATCGCTCAAGACATAATTAACGCTTCAAGCGATTTTTTGTTAATTACTTCTTTTCAACAATATTCTATAAAATCTTCTAAAGAATCGAATTTTCATCCTGCAGTTTCTCTTGCTTGAATAATTTTATCAATAGGTCAATTACCAATTCATTTGATTGCTTTTAATCAAAATCTGATATTTTTATCATCTATATATGTAAAATGTTTTAGAGATTCGTTCACACTTGGAGGTAAAACAGAAATTGATTTTAATTCACATTCTCAAACTTCTAAAACTATTCTTTCCATATTTTCCTCGTCTGAAACCATCAAAGAAGTCAAAAACTCAGTTGGATAATATGCTTTCAAGTAAGCAGTTTGATAAGCAATAAAAGCATAACATGCAGCATGTGATTTATTAAATGAATAATTTGCAGCCGGCATTATCATTTCTGTATAAATATAGTTTGTTGTTTCTGGCTTGTATCATTTGTAAGCTGCTCATTTTTCAATAAATTCTTTTTTTAGAGCTTCAACTACATCTAGTTTTTTCTTTCAAACTCATCTTCTTAACAAATCTGCTTCTCAAAGACTAAATCAAGCCATATATTGAACAATAAACATTAATTGTTCTTGATAAACTGCAATTCAGTAACTAACATCCAAAATTGGTTTCAAGTCTTCATCTAATTTTCTTTTTTCTTCTTGAATTTGTTCTTCTGAATATCAAGCTCCCTCTAGAATTTTTCTAAGATCATCAGTTAAATATTTTAGATCTTTTCTTCAATATTTTACATCAATAAATGTAGGGATATACGCTAATGGACCAGGTCTATAAAGAGAAACCATCGCAATTAAATCTTCAAAACTATCAGGTCATAAATCTTTTAAGTATTTTCTCATTCAATCAGATTCAAACTGAAAAACTCAAGTTGTATCTCAAGCAGCAAAAACATCAAAAACTTTTTGATCATTTAGATCAATTCACAATATATCTATATCAACTCACTTATTAGCTTTTATAATTTTTGTTGCTCTTTTGATAACAGTTAAGTTTCTTAGTCATAAAAAATCCATTTTTAAAAGCCCTAAATCTTCCAAAGGATTTGCACTATATTGAGTAACAATTGCTTCTGCGTCTTTTGGAGGATGTTGCAAAGCCGTAAAATTCGTCATAGATTCTGGAGCAATAATCACAGCACAAGCATGAACTCATAATTGTCTAACATTTCATTCTATTTTTAGAGCATTATCTATTATTTCCTTGTATTTTGGATTGTTTTCGTATGCCTCTCTGAACTCAATAGAATCTTCTAGTGCTCCTGATAATTTTGTACCTGGTTTTTCTGGAATTAATTTTGCTAACAAATTCATCTCGGCAAATGGAATTCAATAAACTCTTCATACATCTTTAACTGCAGCTCTAGCAGCAAAAGTACCAAAAGTACAAATATTTACTACTTTGTCAGCTCAATATTTTTCACTACAATATTTAACTACTCTATCTCTATCTGTATCAGCAAAATCTGTATCGATATCTGGCATCGAAACTCTGGCTGGGTTCAAAAATCTTTCAAAAAGAAGTCAGTAAGGAAGTGGATCAATATCAGTTATTCATGATAAAAATGCCATAAGAGAACCAGCAGCTGATCATCTTCAAGGTCAAACTGGAATATCATTATCTCTCGCCCAATTAATATAATCTGCAACTATCAAGAAATAAGCATCAAATCACATTTCATGAACTACAACTAATTCATATTCTAATCTTTCAATTTTATCTTGTAAATCTTTTGAAAAAGTATCTAGAATTTGTTTTTTTTCTTCTGAATAATAAGTTAATGACAATTCTTTTAGTTCTTCTGGTGAAGTTTCTGTTAATTTTTTATCAAGACTTGGTTTGTCTAATTTCTGAACTAGTTTAAAAATTGTTTCTTTATCTATTCAATAATTGTACCTCCAGTTCAATCATTTGAATGAAAGATATCTCAAATACCATTCATCACTTGTTAATTCTTTTATATAATTTTCTTTATTTCAAGATTTATCATCAGTGTAATATTGAGATTGTTCTAATGCTTTAGATTCTTCAAATATTTTTTGATGTTCTTCTGGTAAGTCAAACTTTGGTATTAAAATTCATCCAGTTTCAATATGAATATCCACCATATCTGCAATTTTTTTTGTATTTTCAATAGCTTCTGGCAAAAAACCAAACATTGCTTCCATTTCTTCTCCTGATAAAAAAGAATAATCTCAATTTATCATTGTTGGTCTATCTGGGTTTTCTAATTCGTGTCAAGATCATAGAGCCATTATAACATCATGTGTTTTAGCGTCACTTTTTTTTATATAAAAATTATTATTCGTGGCAACTACTGGAATATTATAATTTTTATTTATTTCAATTAATTTATCTGTAATTAATTTTTGTTTTGGAATATCGTCATGATAAATTAATTCCAAAAAATAATTTTCCTCTCAAAAAATATCTTGGTATTCCTTTATTCTATCAACTATTTCTTGGTCATTTTTTCAAGATAATATATAAAAAGGGATTTCTCAAGACAAAGGACCTGAAAGACAAACTACTTCTAAATCTTTTTTTTCATCTTTTAAATTTTTTATATCTTGAAAACTAATTTTTGGAGTTTTTCAAGCATTATCAAGTGAAGCTTTTGTAGTTAGTGAAATAATATTTTGGTATCATTTTAATGACTTTGCTAACAAAACTAATTTATGATTTATATTATTATCTATACTTGATTCTACATAAATCTCTGTTCATAATATTGGTTTTATTCCAGCTCAAATAGCTTCTTTATAAAGATCATGACATCAGTGAACGTTAGAAGTATCAGTTATTGCAACTGCGTTCATTCATAATTCAACAGCTCTTTGGACGTAATCTTTTGGTTTTGGAAGTCATTCCAACATAGAAAAATGAGAATGATTATGTAGGTGTACAAACATTTATTTTTTAGTTATTTTTTAATTATTTTATCCAAATTATTGTATCTAAATTTTATAAAAAAACCACTCTATTTTTGTAAAAATTTTAACTACTATTTCATATTTTTGACGAATTTAAATTTTAATGATAGTATAAATGTATAATAATATTAAATTATAAAAATATGACTCCTGAAAATATAAATCCTAATGTTGAGGTTAACGAAAAATCAAGTAGCGAAAAACATTTTTTAGAGGAAGGTTTTAACAAATTATGACAATACGAAGTTCAAAAAGAAGATTGATCAGAGACTCTTTATTCTATTATGAATGAATCTATAAGTAGAAATATTCCAGTAGATGACAGAACAATTTTGAGATCGACTTTTTTAAATAATATTGAACAAGTTGAAGCTATACAAAAATGAGATATTATAGAATTAAATCAAATAGATAATAATTCATATGAAATAAGCATTTGAGAAAATATTTATATAATAAATATTTTTAATGAAAGTTTTATAAAAATCTGATGAGAAAATAAACAAGAAAATACAAACAAAATAGAAACTAATGAAAGCCTGGAAAATAGTTTAATAGTAGAAACTAACAAAGCTCAAATTGGACACTTTGCTTGAGTTAGGGATACATATACTATAAAAGCTTGAAATAATATTGAATGGCACCTACCAACTACTGCAGAGCCAATAGATTTATTAATTGATGTGGACCCAAATAAAATTATTTCTATTACAAAACAAATAATTTCTGGTGAAATAAGTAAACAAAATGTAAAAATTCAAGAATTAA
>JBEPWB010000052.1:0-8684 GCA_041642635.1 bacterium | reverse complement strand
ATGAGAAGCAATTGTTTGAAACATATGATCAACTTGAAGAAAAATGGAATATACTGCTCTTTGAGATAGTGTAAACTTGTGATCACGTTTAGAATGAGTAAATAAGCATTATTGAACTTATATTTGTGTAAGTGAGGTTGTATATGAAGAAAATAAAGAATATTTTGAATATAGGTATTTAGATAAAATTAGAGTAAAATGAAAAAATGAACCTATAAAAATTTATGAATTATTATCAATAAAATGAGAATTACCAGATTTTTATAAAAATATAGTTCCTAAATTTAATGAAGCAATGGAACTATATCAAAATAAAGACTTTGAAAATGCTTCAAAAATATTTGAAGAATTAAAAAATGCTTGAGATTCACCTAGTGAAACTTATTTAAATAGATGTTTATTGTATATAAAAACTCCACCAGATATTGAATGGGACGGTGTTTTCACAATGATAGAAAAATAATTAAAAAAATAGTCAAAAAAAAGTTTGACTATTTTTTTTTATGAATATAATAAATCACGCAATAGAGATAAGCGGCTATCGTCTAGTGGTTAGGACACCTGGTTTTCATCCAGGTAACCGGAGTTCGATTCTCCGTAGCCGTACCAAACATATCTGTTGCAATTTTTTTATCGCGGAGTGGAGAAGTGGTATCTCGTCGGGCTCATAACCCGAAGATCACAGGTTCAATTCCTGTCTCCGCAACCAACTATAAACCAACACAAAAACATTGTTATAAAATATAACAGTGTTTTTTTATTTTTTAGGAATTGAAAGGAGGGTTTTTGCTTCAGCAAAAATTTTATTACGACGAATAGGAGTAATAAAAACGGATGGCCGACCCGAAGGGCGCCAATTCCTGTCTCCGCAACCAATTACAACCAACACAAAAACATTGTTATAAAATATAACAGTGTTTTTTTATTTGCTTACTTTTATAATTAAGTTTTTTCTATTTACTTTTGTGACCAAAAGTAACAAAAGTCTCAGGGGGTTCGAATTTCAGCTGTCTATATTTTTTCTTTACTAAAAGCTGGCTACTATCGGTCTCACCCCCTGAAACCCCATCTTTTCTAATAATAAGTAATAAATTAAAAATTATTTATCGAAGTGTAGAAGGGGTCTTAGGGGTTGAGATAGTGATTATTTTTCTTTAGCAACAAATCTCTACTAGCTAGTTCGAAAACCCCTAAAAGTTTTGTTACTTTTAATTATAAAAGTAAGAGAATTAAATTTATTTAACAAAACATTTTCAAAAAAATTAAGATAATAATATTTATATTAAAAAAGTACATAAAAAATTAACACAAAAAAAGATATGAAATTTTTCATATCTTTTTATACATAAATCCAAGGAGCAATTATCTGTAATATTGGTCCACTTAAGAATAGTACTAATAATCAAATAAGAGTTGCTATTATTCTTTTTTTAGATTCTTCTTTTAGAGATTGATCAGCTCATCACATACTGTAAAGTATTCAGTTATAAACTATAAATAATACTCAAAACAGAGAAGCTATATATGTGAAATATTTTATTATTTCTCACAGCATAGAAATTATTTGTGCAGATCATTGTCATACTTCACATTGCCAAATTATTGGAACAACATTTCCGTTTACATCTCTTTTTATTGATCAATCATTATTTCTAGATCATTCCATTTCCGTACAATTTGCTCATGGAACTTTTTCTGTAACTTTTATTATTGTTACTCAATTTGATTCATTTTCAGTATCTGCATTAACATAATTAAATCAAAAACTTAGAATAATCAAAAAAGTTAATATTATTTTATTTTTCATTATAGAGTAATTAAATCATTTAAAAATATATAAGATATTAATAGAATTGCTGTTGCTATTATTGTATTTATTACAATATTCTTTCATTTTTTTACTTTATCTTCATCTCAATTTGCAGTGATGTAATAAAATCAAGCTAAAGTTAAGAAGAATATTGCTACAGGTCAAGCTAAAAATAAAAGTAAATTGGCTATTGCTTCGAAAATATCGCTTCAATCACTTATTTCTCAGCCATATGCAAATTGCTGCCATGCTTCAATAAATCATATAAATATTAATCATACAACTGACCAAAGAATCTTATTTTTTGATTCAGTTATTTGTTCTTCTCTTCCTCTAGAACTTATAATTCTAAGTCAAGCAATTATTATAACTAGTATAGCTATTGAAACTAGAATTATTTGCACAAATCTTATTATGTAATCATTTAGGGTTATTGCAAAAATATCTGTATTAATAAAAAGATTTGAAGTTGTACTAGTTATTTCATTGCTCCATGAATTTCATATTCATCATGCTACACTTGTTTTATCTCACCTCAGAGCTTCATACAATGTTCAAGGCATATTTATAAAAACCAATCATACCATAGAATACCATATTGTTCTTTTGGCTTTTGATAATTGATCTTCGTCACTTCACATTGACATTATCATTTGAGCTCACGCATAAACCAAAAATATCAATAAAATTCAAGAAAATATATATTTTACTTTTGTTAATAAGTTCATTCATACACCTTCTATCGTGTTTGAAATACTGCTTGAGTCAGTTCATGTTATATTTACCGAGTTTCCTTGTGTATTAACTCATTTACTTCATAATCATTCAATATTTACTCAATATGAAACTGATGTCATAAAAAATATTGAAATTATTACAAGGAATATTATTTTTATTGATTTTCTCATAATTATATAGTTATTGACACTTCAGGTCTGATTAAAAATGTTAATATAAAATAATTTAAAACTAAAATTCAAATTCATATTATTATATAAATAATAGATTTTTTTGCTTTTGATAATTTATCTTCATCTCATCATGAAAATAATACTTGAACTCATGCGTAAATAATCATCAATATAACCAATATTCATACAAATCAATTTGCCCAATTAAGTACTTGAATTATTATGGAGTTTAATCCTGAAATTTGGTTTTCTGTAGAACAATTAGTTCATCATACCGAAAAAATTGAGAAAAAACTATGTTCATTACAATTAATTTTTCAATAACTAGCATAAACTAAATCTTTTGATAATTTTATTATTATAAAACCAATTAATCAATAAACTACAGCCATTTTTCAAGTTTTTATTTTTTCTTCATCTCAGTTCGCTGTTATTATTTTATAAAATGAGTAAATAGCTATTAATAAAAAGAAAAAAGAGGCTGCAGTTTCTAATACTTTTATAATAGGTTCTACAATATTTTTAGCAAGTCTTCACGCTAAATCTGCTCATATCTCTTGAGCATATAATATTTCAACAAAATAAAATACTATTTGCATTAATATTATTCAAATTGTTATCCAAATTATTCATTTTTTAAATTTTGATACTTCTTCTTCTGTATTACTAGACGCTATAAGCTTAATTGTTATTATCAAAAAATATACTCAAGACAATATATAAAATATTGTTTTCATATCATTTGCAATATTATACAAAAATCTAACAATTGATTTTTCTCACTCGTTTCATACTCTAATATCTCAATCTCAATTATTTCACAAATCATTAAGAAATGGATTATTGTTTGAATTAGAATTACTTGTTTGTCCTATGTCTACATTGTTAGAAGTAGGAACATTTTGAGCAGCAAAAGTATCTATTGTTCACATAAGAAAAATAGAGATTGTTATCGTTAATAATATTAATATCTTTTTCATAACTATTTATTATTTAATATTTGAATAATTCTATCATGTTTTTATTAATATTACAAAAAAAGACTACTTTTTAATAGTCTTTTTTTATTGTGGATCAATTCAAAGTCTTGCTTCGATTTCCATGCTTACATATTTTTTCTTTCTTCAGTATTTTTTTCTAGAGTATTCTTTTATAATATCAGCTATTTTTTGGTTTTGATAATTGTTATCCCATATTGTTTTTAAGTCAAATGGCCTGGTTGAAGAGTTGTCTATATTTAACTTACAATAAGCAGTAAAATTCGCAATACTTATTATATCTTGTTGAGATAATAAAGGAGCGTACTCTTTCTCCATATATTCAGCATCATCAGCACCAACTTTAAAACTCATAATAGTTCACGCATTACCAAAAACAGCATCTTTAATACTTGGCTTGTCTCATTTTTGTCAAGAATTACCTCATATTTGTGCTATAAATTGATGGGCCATAATTAATGACAAGTGATACTTTCTAGCTTCTGATAATATTTCTCAAAAAGTTTCAGTAGCAAAATTTTGGAACTCATCAACGTACATATAAAAATCTTCTCTTTTATTTTCTGGCATATCAGCTCTAGACATCGCAGCCATATTAACTTTTGATACAAAAATTAGACCTAATAATTGTGCATTTAGAGAACCAATCTTACCTTTAGATAAATTAACTAAAAGAATTTTTTTATTGTCCATAATCTCTCTAATATTAAAAGCAGATTTTGGTTGTCCAATAATATTTCTAATTGTCGTATTAGTTATGAAAGGTCAAAATTTAGAAGAAAAGTAAGGTATCATTTCTTGTTTTTCTCTTTCTCATGTATTTGCATATTCATGATCCCAAAAAGATTTTACAACTGGATTTTTTACTTTTGACACTTTATATTTCATAAACGCATCATCTACAAACAGCCTAGGAACATCTATTAGAGTTCAACCATCTTCGACATCTTCCATAAGTGTCAAACATCAGTTTCTAAAGTAGTGCTGTAATCTTGGACCAAATATTTCATCACCAAATATTTTTATAAAAATTTCAGTAGCATCCATTGCTGCTCTGTCCATTTCGATTTTTCTTAAATCTGGGTCAGTAGCTATAATGTCTAACATATTCAATCACATTGGTCTATCATCATCAGATGGATCAAAAACAATTACATCTTTTGCTCTTTGTTTTGGCGTAAAACTTAATACATCTTCAACTAAATCACCATGTGGATCAATAACACAGACTCCGTCACCATTCCGAATATCTTGTCTAGCCAAATATCATATAAATACAGATTTTCAACCTCATGATTTTCAAATTACATAATGATGTCTTCATCTATCTTTTCTATTAAAATAAATAGGAGTTTTTTTATTTCTGTATTCATTCCATCATAAAATTACTCAATCTTTATAGACAGGAAATCATCCTAAATGTCTATGTACTTCTACCATATTACCATTTTCATCTTTTTCTTCTATTATTGTTGCTTCTCTTGGTGTTTTTAAATTATGTGGAGTCGGTAATTTTTTATAATTTAGCCAACTAATTATTGGGGATCTGTTGTAAGTAATATCTGGTAGGTGATAAAGAGTAGACAATTCATCAGCTGCAAACCAAGATACATTTTGTAAAAATCAAACTAATTTATATTTAAATGCAAAATATCTAACCGGTGTAAAAAACCAAGGAAATGCATCTTCTAATATTTGTGGGTTATCAAGGGCGTTATTATATTCATCCGTATACATAGAAGCTGCTGCAACAATTGCATGTACTCAGTCTTCAGTGTTTTGTTTTTTCTTACTTGATACCAAAACTCTAATTGAAGATTTAAATGTAGGTTGTGCTGATGTTTCTCACATTGTTTTTTGTGCTTCAGTTTCTGCTTGGTTGAAGATTTTATAAGCATCTCATTCACTAGCTCCAGGTGCTCAATTTCATCCTACCATATCACTAGGTCATTCAATTAATGCAACAAGAGGGTTCCGTAAAAAACTTAAAAATCAAAAGATTCATTTTTTACCTTTTTTATATTTTCATTTTGCAACTAGCCTCGCTGCTTTTAGGGCTTTTTTGTTATAACTAGAAGGTTCTGGTTTTACTATTACTTGAAAAACTGCTTTATCATCTCTATCTAATCATCAAAAAACATTTGTAAAGTTGTTTATTGGATCATCTTCTAAATATTTAAATATTTTTATAGGATAAACATCATCGTTTTCTTTTCAAAGAGATGCTGCTCTCATTTTATATCATTTTTCCTTTAGTTTTACATATCATCATTCTTTTGGATCTATAACTAATATTTCAGCATCGTTATAGTTAGATGTCAGATGTTGACTTATAAGGTTAACGTAGTTTTTAAATGTAACAATATAAAAATTTACTTCTCATTTATCATAAACTAATTCTAGAGAAAGTTTTGAATGTCAGAATATAAAGTTTAAAAAAGTATCTTGTAATCAAGCTTCACTCAATTTATGAATAGCTTTATAAAACATACTCATTGTAGATATTTTTTCTTTATAATCTTTTCTAGTTTCTTTTTCTTTATCCATTTTTGAGTCAGATCTAGGCATTGTAACCTTTAAGTATCTCAAATTTTTTGCATAAAATAATTCAAAAGATAATCAAATTATTTTTCTAAAAATAATAAAAGCAAAAAATAATCATATTAAAATTCAAGCTACTCATATTAAATCCATGAATAATCATCAATCTGTAACGTCTAAAAAAGTTCCATCAGTCATTGATGAATTTTTTTCTTCTTGCTGTTTTTGAGAATTTCCTGTTTGAGTGCCTGTTCATAATACTCTAGCAAAAGTATTATTTGTATTTATAAAAATTCATATTATCAAGAAAAATATTTTTCTCATTTGTTTTATAATTATTAATTATTTAAACTATTCTAACACAATTTTTTTATATTTAAAAAAAACTCATATTGACAATATTTAATTATATTTCTTTATATATTAAAAATATGATTTTATGCTTGTTTTGTCTTGTTTTTTGCAAAAAAATAATTATAAATATAATAGTAAATATTTATAAATTTTTAAAACAAAAAAGATGGAATATTCAAGAGAAAGTTTAGACAGAATAAAAAAAATTAACGATTTAAAAGATGCGTGAGTTATTTGTTATGCTAATAATTATAGATGAAAACAAGATATTTCTTTTGTAAGAAGTCATGAATCAAGTGTAAAAGATTCTTCTGAATTAATGACTAATGGAAGCTCTAAAACTTTTCAAACAGCAGGTAGAATTATGACTACAAGATGAATGGGGAAATTATTATTTTCAAAACTAAGAGACAATACTTGAGATATACAACTTTGTTTTTCAAAAGACAAAGTAGTTTTTAATACTGGTAAGGAAAACGTAGAAAAAATCACAATCGCATGAGAAGAAAAATCAGCTTTTAAAATAGCTGAAAAATTTTGCCAAATGTGAGATTATATTTGAGTAAAATGAGATTTGTTTTTAACAAAACATTGAGAATTAACAATTTTTGTAAATGAATTCCAAATTTTATCAAAAGCTCTTAGACCATTACCAGAAAAATTTCACTGAGTTCAAGATATTGAAACTATTTATAGACAAAGATATTTAGATCTTATTATGAATGATGATTCTTTTCAAAGATTTAAACTTAGAAGTAAATTCATAAAAACTCTAAGAGATTTCTATGATAATAATGAGTTTATAGAAATTGAAACTCCAGTTCTTGGTAACTCTGCCTCTTGAGCTGCAGCAGCTCCTTTTGTAACTCATCATAATGATTTTGAAGAAGATTTTTATCTTAGAATTTCTCCAGAAACTGCACTTAAAAAAGCAACTGTAGGTAGATTTGAAAGAGTTGTTGAATTTACTAGAAACTTTAGAAATGAATGAAGTGACCCTTCTCATATGCAAGAATTTTCAGCAATAGAACATTATTCTACTTGGTGGAATTATGAAGATAATATGAAATTTACAGAATCTATGTTTGATTTTGTATTTGAGAATATTTCTGAATTAAAAAAAGAAATTTCTGTAAAAGATAAAAATTGAAATGAAAAAATAGTAAACTTTCAAACTCCTTGGCAAAGAATTGATTATATTGCTTGAGTAAAAGAAACTTGCTGAATTGATGTTTCTACTTATCAAGTTTGAGATGAAAAAAAATTAATCAGTGATATAAAAGCATCAGGAGTACATTTTGAATGAATGGATAAAATGTGAGTTCCAACACTTATTGATTATTTATACAAAAAAGTTTTAAGACCAAGTATTGCCGGTCCAGCTTTTGTTTATAATTATCCAAAAACAATGCAACCTTTAGCTAGACAAAGTGATGAAAATCCTTCAATAGTTGAACAATTTCAAGTTGTTGTTAATGGTTGGGAAATTATAAAAGCTTATTCTGAGTTAGTTGATCCACAAATTCAAAAAGCTAATTTTGATGAACAATCTTCAGCAATTGAGAGATGAGATGAAGAAGCTACTTCTTGAGATGATGATTTTGTTCTTGCTATGGAATATGCAATGCCACCACAATCTGGTTGGGGAATGTGAATTGAGAGAATTTTTTCTCTATTAACAGGGCAAGATAATCTAAGAGATGTTACGCTTTTTCCACTTATGAAAACTGATAATAATGAAGAAAAAAAAGAAGAAAAATAATATTTTTCTTCTTTTTTTATTGAGTCATTTCTTTATAAACTTGGAACTTTGTTCAATTTTTTACAGCTTCAACAAATCATTCAAAATCTTGCATAAATTTATCACTCATATTTTCAGGAATATTTGTATTAGTTCAATCTATTATTAATTCTTGAATTTTTACATTTTGTTTACTTGTTTCGCCAGAAATTATTTGTTTTGTAATAGAAATAATTTTATTTGGGTCCACATCAATTAATAAATCTATTGGCTCTGCAGTAGTTGGTAGGTGCCATTCAATATTATTTCAAGCTTTTATAGTATATGTA
>JBEPWB010000051.1:0-8895 GCA_041642635.1 bacterium | reverse complement strand
GAACAGGAACACTAAATACACTAAGAATAAGTGATACAGCTAAAGATCCAATAGATAATAGTTTCTATACGTATACAACAAATACAAATAAAACAAAATTCCAACTAACATCAATGCTAGAAAATGGGTGACAAACAAACCAAACTAGCGCAATACCAAAAACGTATGCAAACTATGAGAATAGAGATTCATATAGTCTATGATACCAACTATGAACACTACTAGAATGAACAACAAAAACTCCAATGCAAGAATATGGAGAAGATATAGATTTATCAGTAAACACAACAACAGAATATATACCACTGTTTAGTAGAGAAGAAAAAGAAAAAACATATTCATGAACACTACTAGTAGAAGAACTAGAAAAAGTAGAAGAATGAGTAGTAGTATATGAATCATGTTGAACAACAGAAAGTTGAAATACAAAGAATTTTTATACGACATGACAAGTAGAAGCCTGAAACACATGTCCAAGTCCAGTAGAATTTACATGTGATGATGGGACATGGATTCATGAAACAGAACAAAAAATAAACTATGAATATGAAAACTGTAGTGTATGAGAAGATACACAAGCACCGACATGATGAAGTGTAAGTATAAATAACTGAGACACATCTACAAACTCAGAAAATGTTACACTAAATATATCATGTGCTACAGATAATGTAGATAGTACAGTAGAAATGTATGTATCATGAGATATTACATGAACACCAACATGGGAAACATGTATTACAAGTAAAAACGTAACACTAACAAGTTTAGAATGAACAAAAACTGTATCAGTTAAATTCAGAGATAGTGCTGGTAATGAAAGTTTAGCTGTTAATGATAGTATTGAGTATAATAATTTATTTACAATTAATTCTATTACTTTTTATGATAATGACAATTATACTCAAGATTGATACACTTGGTATAAAACTAATGTATCTGATTGGAATAATATAAGAATATCTGATTTTATGGCAGCATGTGAATCTATAAATAAAAAACTTATTAATAATTATTGAACATGAGAGTGAAGGCGGTTTCATTCTTGAGTATGAAATGTAAATTCTAAATATTGTACTTCTTCTTGGTCATGTAATTTTAAATCTTCTTCATTAAACTGACGTTTAGCGTTTGCAAGTAATACATCATGAAATTGATGACCTTGATATAAATTTTGAGTAGCTTATTCAGATATATGAACCACAAGTACAATTTATTTAACTCAAACATCTTGTAATTGATGATGAAGTCGGTCTTGTAATTTAAGTGAAATAAATAGAATAATTCCTAATATTACTATTCCAAATAGAGAAAATGTTTATATTCCTTGTTGATAATAATAAAAAAAACCTTATATAAGGTTTTTTTTATTATTTCACAACAATATTTATAATTCTTCATGGAACATAAATTTCTTTTACTATTTCTTTTCAATCTATCCATTTTTTTACTTCTGGATTATTTTTTGCTATTTCTAGTACTTTTTCTTTTTGTTCATCTTTTTGTATTTCTATTTCTCATCTAACTTTTCATAATACTTGCACAGCCATTTTTATAACATCATCAATAATCATTTCGGGATCATATTTTGGCCAAGATTCATTATGAATTGAGTCTACTTTTTCTTTATTCATTCTTTCCCAAAGTTCTTCAGCTAAGTGTGGAGCAAATGGGTTTAATATAATTAAAAAAGATTTTCTCCATTCTTTTTGTAAATCTTTGTCATTTGGAAGTCAATTGTTTACAAGTATCATTAATGCAGAAATTGCAGTATTAAATTTGTAGTTTTGAATATCTTCTTCAACTTTTTTAATAGTTTTATGAAGTAGTTTCATTGTTTCTTTATCATCTTCAGATGAAATTTTTGCTTCAGCAGTAAATAATCTCTCAGATTTTTCTAAAAATCTTCTAACTCAAATAATTCATTTACTGTCCCAAGGAGCTGAATCTTTGAATTCTGCCATATACATTTCGTATAATCTTAGAGAATCAGCTCAAAATTCTTCAACTATTTCATCTGGATTTACAACATTTTTTAAACTTTTTGACATTTTTGATACTACTCTAGTTACCTCTTCTCAAGAGTTTATTTCAAAGTATTTTCAGTCTTTTTCTTCAACTAAATCATTTGCTAATAATCATCCATTTTTTCTCCCGTAAGCGTGAGCTAAAACTAATCATTGATTTCTTAGTTTGTTGAAAGGTTCATCAGTTGATAAAACTCAAATATCATATAAGAATTTATGCCAAAATCTTGCGTATAATAAATGTAATACTGCATGTTCTGCTCATCAAACATAAGAATCTACATTTCACCAATATTTTTCTACTTCTTTTCAAACTAATTCTTCATTATTATCTGGATCCATAAATCTAAGAAAATACCAACAACTTCAGCCCCATTGAGGCATTGTGTTTGTTTCTCTTCTTCAAGATAAATTTTCTGCTAATTTTATATTTACAAAATCATCTAACTTTGCAAGAGGTGAATTACCGTCTCAAGCTGGTTCAAAATTATCAATATCAGGTAATTCTAGAGGTAATCTATAATCACAAACTATTTTTCCATAAATTCCATCATAAATTTTTGAAAAAACTTTTCAGTCTAATACTAATTCTCTTACTTTTCATGAACAACAAAATGCTCATTTACAGTTTTCATTTTCTAGAGGCTCTCTTTTTAATATATATGCTTTATCTTTTTGAGTAGCTTCATCTAGACTTGAAATATGAGGAAGTTTTTTTAGATTTTCTTTTTCTAGGTGAATTAAAGGAATAGGTTCTCCCCAATATCTTTGTCTAGAAAATAACCAATCTCTAAGTTTAAAGTTTATCTTTTTAGTTCAAAAATTATTATCTTCTGCAAATTTAGTAAGTTTTTTTCTAGCTTCAGCAGAAGTTAATCAATCAAAATCTTGAGAATTTACTAAAATTCAATCTTTAGTTGTTGCTTTAATTCTGTTTTCAATAGGTTCAACATATAATTCTCAATTAAAATCAATTAACTTATCAGTTGATTTTTCATTTACTCAAAAATCTATATTTTTTGTTGCAATTGAAGTAATTATTTCTAATTCATATTTTTTTGCGAATTCAAAATCTCTTTCATCGTGTGCTGGAACAGCCATAACTGCTCAAGTACCATAATTACCAAGAACATAATCTCAAATCCAAAGAGGAACTTTTTTGTTATTAAATGGATTTACAACATAAGAACCTGTAAAAACTCAAGTTTTTTCTTTGTCATCAGCTGTTCTATCTTGATCAGATTTTTGATTAGCTTTATTTATGTATTCTAGACATTCTTTTTTTTGTGATTCAGTAATATAATCTTCTACTGATGGATGGTCTGGAGCTAAAACAGCGTATGTCATTCAAAAAACCGTGTCTATTCTAGTTGTGTAAACTTTTATAGATTTAGATTCGTCTCAATCTTTTTTTAATTCAAACTCACAACCTTCACTTTTACCAATCCAGTTTTTTTGCATATCTTTTATTCATTCTGGCCAGTCAAGTTTGTCTACATCTTTTTCTAATCTTTCAGCGTATTTTGTAATTGCCAAAACCCATTGTCTAATTTTTTTCTTTTCTACCTTTGTTCCACATCTTTCACATGTAAAATCATTTAATACTTCTTCATTTGCTAGTCAAGTTTTACAGCTTGGACAATAGTTTATTGGTAAATCTTGTTCGTAAGCCAAACCATTTTCAAAAAGTTTTAGAAAAATCCATTGAGTCCATTTATAATATTTTGGATCTGTTGTGTCTATTTCTCTATCCCAATCGTAGGAAAAACCAAGGGCTTTTATTTGTTCTCTAAAAGTATTTATATTTTTGTCTGTTGTAATTCTAGGATTAGTTCATGTTTTTATAGCGTAGTTTTCAGCAGGCAATCAAAAAGCATCCCATCACATTGGATGAAGTACATTGTAACCTGTCGCATTTTTGTACCTTGCAATTATATCATTAGCTGTCATTCATTCTGGATGACCTACATGAAGTCATGCTCCAGAAGGATATGGAAACATATCTAGTGCGTAGAATTTAGGGATTTCAGAGACCGGTCTTCAGTTGAGACCGGTCTCATTAGGATTTGGAGTTTTAAATGTTTTATTTTCTTCCCAGTACTTTTGCCATTTTTTTTCTATCTCTTTGTGATTATACATTTTTTTGTTTTCATTAAATAAATTAAAGAATTATGTCTATTATATTTTAAAAATATTATTTTTCTAGTTTTTGTTTGAAAAAAAACAAAGTTTTTCTATAATGATATATATTAAAATATAAATTTTAAATAAATGATAAATAAAATACTAGTTATTTGATGAATTGCACTAGCTGCAATACTAATTATTGAAAATATGGTTATTCCTAATACAGCATACTTTTTTATAGATAATTCTTCAAGTGCTTGGTTTGTAGCTTTTGCTTCTACTGTTATATGAGTTGCTATTTGATACTGATTAGCTTGATTAGTTAGGTGAAATAATAATTATGATGATGATAAAGATAACTTGGATTTTTAATAAAAAAATAATTTCTTATAAAGAAATTATTTTTTTTATTCACTAAGTATTCATGAGTCAGTTCATTGTCAAATGAAAAACTCAACTATAGGTCAAGCTAAAAATATTACTATTATTCATAATAGCGAAGATATTATAACTTTTTTTCATTTTTTTACTTTGTCATCATCATCTTGAGCAGTAAAAATCAAAAATCATCAATATAATCAAAATAAAACTGCAACTAAATATAAAAATCACAATAAAATTTGAACATAGCTTTGCACAGTAATATCCACGGTATTATTATCTCAAACAAGGTTTTGATTTATATTTTCTATTCAAAAAGCTGAAAACGTCGTATTGTCTACTATAAAAAAAGTAGACAATACCATTATAAATAATATTGTCTTTATTTTTTTCATAAAATTATACTAAGATAGCATTTATTAAGAATTCTACTATTGTACCAACTAGGAATATAACAACTATTCAAATTAAAGCATTTATAATAATTGTTTTACCTTTTTTAACTTTATCTTCGTCACCTGAAGCAGTTAATATATTAAAACCACCCCATAAACCGTAAAGAACAGCAACTAAGTATAAGAAATTTAAAGTATTTTGTACATATCTTTGTACAACTACATCAGCACTACCTTGAGTAACTATTCATTGATTACTAACAGTACCAGGATTAATGGCAGCATGTGCAGAATTTAAAGCAGTCAAACTCAATCAAGCAACAGCATATAAACTTTTTTTCATATATAATTAATTATTAACTAAAATCTATATAATAGTATTATAATTAAAATTTGATAAAAAGGCAAATTTTTGTTATCAAAACATTGCAAAATATATATTTTTTGTTAGATTTAGTAAAATTAACAATAATAAATATGGATAGAAAAAAAATTTTAAAAGAATTGAGAGAATATTGATTGGAAAATACCGTGCCAAATATTAGTGATGTTAATGCAAAATTTTTAGTTGATTTGATAAAAATTCAAGATACAAAACATATGCTTGAAATATGAACTGCAAACTGATTTAGTACTATTTATTTTGCAGATCAGTTAGAAAAACAAAATTGAAATATTATAACAATAGATTTTTCTCCAAAATCTCACACAGAAGCTTTAGAAAATTTTAAAAAAGCTTCTCTAGAAAATACTATTACTCCTATACTTTGAAATGCACTTGATGAAATACCTAAGCTTCAAAATAATTTTTTTGATTTTATTTTTATTGATGGAATGATGAGAAGAAGTAAAGATTTTTTGGAATTATCTCTACCAAAAATAAAATCAGGATGAATTATTATTATTGATGATGTTATAAAATTCAGAGAAAAAATGGTTTGATTGTGGGAGTTTTTAGAAGAAAAAAACATTAATTATAATATATTACCATTAGATATTGATGATGGTATCATGATGATAGTTGTTGATTAAAATAATTTATAATTGGATTTTTGGTTTAAAACTTGAAAAAAAATATATTTTTATATAATTGTTTTACTTAGAAAAAATTTACAAATAAAAAATAATATGAAAAAGAAAACAATTTCTTTATGGGCATTTTTTGCAATGAGTATAAGTATAATTTTTTGATATACTCTAGTATTTGCTTCTAGCTCTCCAAAAATTGACTTTAAATCATCTAATAATATTTTTCTGGATAGCTTAACTCTTAATAAAGTTCAAGTTGTTATTAATTCAAAAAATAATTTAAACGACCTGAAAATTACTTGAGATTGTTGAGTTTTTTGAAAATTATTAGTAAAAAATAATTATCTTTATTGATACGAGTTGAGATTTCTTGATAAGGAATGTGATTTATCAAAAGTAAAAGTTAATTTTGATACTTGAACAGAAGTTTTTTCTACTTATTTTGATATTAATACAAATTTTAATCTCTATTCAAAATTTTTAGATTATTCAGACCCTCTTTTACAAAAAAGTTTGGATAATTTGAATTATTGAATTAAAGCTTTATCAAGTTATAAATCATATAATTCTTTAATTCATAAAAGTATTTATGAATACAAATCTCAAAATAGAAGATTGGAAGAATTAAATTATATGAAAGATTTTTTACAAAAAATCGCTGATGATAGACAAAAAAAATATAGAGTTCCAGTAAAAAACAGTACTATATCTACGATATCGAGTAAATTACCAAATGCATGAAGACCTTATAGAGAAGATTATACTGATTGAATTCATGAATGATGGGATTTTGATACTGATTTTTGAGCAACTGTTTATGCTATTGATAATTGAATTGTAGTTAGAGTTGTTGATAAATTTTATTTTTCAGATTTTAATAAAATAGTTAGGTGAGATAATTTATCAGTTTTACAAAAAAGAAAAAATTTAGACATTTTGAGAGGAAAACAAGTCTGGATAAAAACTATGAAATGAGATGTGGCTTTTTATTCTCATCTAGATTCAGTTTTTTGAAATATAAAAGTATGAGACACTGTTATGAAATGACAACCGCTTTGAAGTGTCTGAATAAGTTGAGTTCCTGATAAAAATTATAATGATTATCATTTACATATAGAAGTTCGTAAAAACCCTTATGAGAATTCTTCTGCTTGAAAATATGATTTAGATGATTATATGGGATGGGATTGGTATTTTAAATGAAAAAGTGAAAAATATATTTTAGAAAATCAAGATAATATATTTGAATAATTATGAATAAAAAACTAGCAAATAAAATAAATGTTATTACAAAAAATAAAAAAGCGTATTTTGATTTTGAAGTAATTAACACTTATGAAGCCTGAATTGAGTTAAAATGATATGAAGTTAAAAGTGTAAGAAATTCTCACGTTAATCTGAAATGATCTTATATCGTTTCGATTAATTGAGAGTTATTTGTTAAATGAATGCATATTTCTGCATGGAAAACTTTGGCAAATAAAAATGCAATTGAAACTGATAGAGTCAGGAAAATATTTTTGAAGAAAAAAGATATTAATTATTTGATTTGAAAAATGAAAGAACCAGGTTTTTCAATTTTGGCGTTAGAAATTTATTTTGTATGAAGTCTTATAAAACTTAGAGTAGGGCTTGCAAAATGAAAAAAACAATATCAAAAAAAGCAATTATTAAAAGAAAAAACAATGGATCGTGAGGCAAAAATTGCTATGAAAAAATTTATATAAAAGTATATTTTAAAATTAAATATACTTTTATTTTTGCATTTTTTTTACTTTTTTTATAATTGTACTAGTTTAATTATTTTAATAAGGCAAAAAATAGTATGTTAGATATAAAAATTATTAGAAATAATCCTGAAGCAGTAAAAGATAATATCAAAAAAAGAAACTTAAATTTAGATTTGGATGATTTTTTAAATATTGATAGAAAAAAGTTAGATTTGATTATAAAAGTAGATGAATTAAGAGCTTTGAAAAATAAAGTTAGTAAAGAAATTCCAAGTCTAAGTAATGATGAAAAACCAGCAAAGATTGCTGAAATGAAAAAAGTTTGAGAAGATTTAAAAGAATTAGAACAAGAACAAAAGCAAGTAGAAGAAAAATGGCAAGAATTATATTACCAAATACCTAATTTACTAGATCCAACTGCAGCAATTTGAAATACTGATGAAGATAATGAATTAGATTCAAAATTTTGAGAAATTCCAAAATTTAATTTTGAACCAAAAGAACACTGGGAGATTTGAGAAAAAAAATGATGGATAGATATAGAAAAATGAAGCCAAGTTTCTTGAGCAAGATTTTGGTATTTGAAATGAGATTTGGTTTTATTGCAGTTTGCAATTATTAATTTTGTTATGACAAAATTAATTTCAAAATGATTTGAGCCAATTTTACCACCGGTTTTGGTTAGAGAACAAGCAATGTTTGGTACTGGATTTTTTCCAGCTGGAGAAGATGGGATTTATTCAGTAAATCCTTGAGAAGATGATTTATATTTGGTTGGTACTTCTGAAGTTCCAGTTACTTCTTATCATTCTAACGAAATTCTTGATCTAGAAAAACCAAAACTATATGTAGCCTATAGTCCTTGTTTTAGAAGAGAAGCTTGATCTGCATGAAAAGATACAAGATGAATTCTTAGATGACATCAGTTTGATAAAGTTGAAATGGTAGCTTTTTGTAAAAATAATGAATCTCAAAAACTTCACGACTTTATGGTTTGAGTTGAAGAAGAAGTTTGGCAAGATTTTTGAATTCCATATAATAAAATGAACGTTTGTAGTTGAGATCTTTGAAATCCAGCTATGAAAAAATTTGATTTAGAGGCTTGGATGCCAGGTCAACAAAAATATAGAGAAGTTACTAGCTGTAGTAACATTTGAGAATATCAATCAAGAAGACTTTGAATAAAATATAGAGATAATGATTGAA
>JBEPWB010000050.1:0-9023 GCA_041642635.1 bacterium | reverse complement strand
ATTTGATAATTTAACTTTTGTTAATTTTGATAATAATAACTTATCTAACAATTGATTAGATTCATTGTTATTTTTTCTTAAAAATAACAATATAAAATTAGAGTATCTAAGTTTGATTTGAAATAAAATATCATCTATAGAAAGTTTATTAAATTATTTAGAAGATGATACTTTAAGAATTTTGGATTTATCTTTAAATAGCATAAAAGATATAAGTAAATTGTTTTATTTTATTCAAAAATCAAATTCAATTAATGAAATATATTTATCAGGTATTTTTATAAATGATGAAAATTTGGATTTTTTGTTTGATATATTATCTATAAAAAGCAATTTAGATGTTATAAAACTTAGTATTGATAAAAAACAAGAAAAATATTATGAAAAATTTTTAATATTATGAAAAGTAAATAATATTAATATTGATGTTAGTTTTTTAGAAGAACAAAATAAAATTTATTCTACTTTATATTTTAAGGTTATAAATAATAAAAATACATATGATATACAAAATGATTATTTTTATTTATTAGAAGATAAAAATCTTGATTTAGATTTTGAAAATATTATAGATCATAAATCTAATATTTTAAATAATTGAATTAATCTTTTTTTGTTTGATTTTCATGATTATAAAAAAATAGATTATTTATTAGATTATTATAATTTTAACTATATTTATATTGAAAATTATAAAATTTCAGATGATGATTTTATCTATTTTATAAATTCAGTTTCTAATAAAAAACTAAAAAAATATAAAATAAATTTTATATCAATAGAAATTAATGAGTTTCAGCTAGATTACTTGATAAATAATTTTCCTGAAAATATTTATTATATTGAAATAAATTTGAATAAAATTCAAAAAAACAGAGAATTATTTATTGCAAAAATGCTAAAAAATAAAGCTTTTATTTTTGAAAATATGGAATTGTACTCAAAAATCTTTAAATAAATATGAATAATTTTTATAATAAATCAGAAAAACTTCTTTTAAGTTTTTTAAAAGAACCCTGATCTCTTAGTTTTTTTCCTTCTTCATTTTTCTGGAGAAAGGAAAATTTTGATTTAAATAATATTTATTCTGATTTTTTTAATTCGGAATTTTATTTAAAAAAAGATAATAATACAAAAAATTTGCTATATATTCATATTCCTTTTTGTACTAAAATTTGCAGTTACTGTAATTGTTTTAAAAATAAACTTGAAGATAGAATAGATATTTTTAATTACTTATCTTTTTTAGAAAAAGAATCAAAAATATTATTTGAAATAAATAATAATAAAAAAATTATAATTGATTCTATTTTTATATGAGGTTGAACTCCAAATATTTTGAATAATAAGGAATTAATTTTTTTAGTAGAAATTATAAAAAAATATTTTTTTATAGAAAAATTAGATGATTTTATTATAGATTGACATCCAAATCATTATAATAAATGAAAGTTAGATATTTTAAAAAAATTATGATTTACTAGAGTTACTTTTGCTGTCCAATCTTTTGATAAAAAAGTTTTAATACAGAATAATAGAGATACTTATAATGAAAAAAGTTTAAAAAATAATATAGATTATGCTAGATATATTTGATTAAAAGTAAATATAGATTTGCTTATTTGACTGAATTGACAAACTATAGAAACTTTTGAAAATGATATAAGAACAGTCAATTATATGTGATATGATAATTTGTCAGTACATTATTTTATGGATAGTAATAATATTTTTTATAAATTAAATTCTAATTTTATTAATTTAGTTAATTATTCAAAAAAATATTTTATTAATAATACAATAAAAAATAATTACTCTAATAAATTTGAAGATTATTTTGCTTCAACAAAAAATACAACAATATCTATTTGAGCCTCGGGAGTTACTAATATTTATTGAAAAATAATTTATTCTAAACCTGAAAATAAAGATTATTATAATCAACTTAATTTTTGAATATTGCCAATAAATAAATGACTTGAAATTAATTATAATGATGAAATGATAAAATATATTTACTTAAATATTTTAAGCTGAATAAATGTAGATAATTTTTATGATATTTATTGAAAAAATATATTTAAATCTTTTGCTTGAGAATTTAATTTTTTGATTAAAAATAAAGTTATTTCATTTAAAAAATGAAAAATTTTTTCTAATTTTAATGATAAAGATACTCTTATTTATTTTAATATTTTTTTTATTCAAAAGTTTAGTAAAATTGATTTAAATTTGTATAATAAAATTGAATTAAATAAATTTTTTTTAGAAAATTGAGAACTAATTGATAAATAAAATGAACATAAGTAACGTATGAAAACATTATATTTTAGATTTATATGATGTTAATTTTGATAAAATCTTAAATTTTACACAATTAAATATAAAAGAAAAAATTGTAGAATTATTAGAAAAAAATTGATTTACAGTTTTGTGAAATCAATTTCATTTTTTTGGAGAATTAGATTCTTTTACGGGAATTGTTTTATTGGCTGAATCTCACTTTAGTATTCATACTTGGCCAGAGATTGGTTATGTTTCAATTGATGTTTTTTCTTGTAATTTTTTATCAGATAATTGACCAAATATAGAATTATTTTTGGATGATTTATTAAAAAATTTTTTTGATAATAAAATTACAGCAAAACAACAAATAATTAATCGTTAATTTTTTTATATGCAAGATTTTAATCTTTTGTTATGATTTGATAAAGTTTATGATGAATCTTTTGAAAATGTTTATCCAATATTCAAAAAACTTTGAGTAAAAACAAATCATACAATAGCTTCAGAAAGCTGATATTTTGTAAAACTTTTAAATGATGCTTGAATCAAATCAAGTTGATCAGATATTTTTTTTTGAATTGTTCAATTATCTAAAAATAGATATCCTGATATTGATTTTTCTGTAAAAGATATGAGAGATTTTGTTTTAAAAGAAGATGTAGATTTAATTACTTGCGTTGACTGATGTTTGAATCATGTTTTTTCTTTAGAAGAAGTTGGAGAAGTTTTTAGTAATGTCTATAAAAACTTAAAATCAAAATGATTTTTCTACTTTGAGTTTTGGACAGAGAGTGAAGTTTCTGAAAATAATAAATTTTCAATTGATGAAAAATATAATATTAATTGATATGATATAACTCAAAAAGAAAGAAGACTTTGAGATAATATACATAATATGATGACAAAAATTGAAAAAAATTGAGAAATAATTGATATTTTAAATGCTTATCATACTTCCTTTGATTTTGATAAAGTTATAAAAATATTATATAATTCATGATTTAAAAAACATATTGAACTGTCTTTTAGTAATCAATATTCAAAAAAAATATTAGCTTTTAAGTATTAAAATTATGTATTTATTTAATTATGCTAGAGAATGAGAGAAATATATTGATAAACCACATGTCTCTATAAAAATATGAAGCTGATGTCCTGCTTGATGTGACTGTGATTTTTCTTATAAAAAAATAAAAAATATTACTCTTTACAGCAAAGAATCAATAGTAAAAAATATAGATTATATACTTAAAAACTTTTCTTTAGATTTTGAAATTTTTTTTGTTTGAATTAATTTATTGAAATATGATAATTTGTTTTTTATATTAGATTATGTTGTATCAAATTGAAGAAAATTTAAACTACAAATACCTCATAATTTAGACACTCAAGACTATAGGACTTTATCAAATTTGTATGACAGATATTGAGCTTTTGATTGCTCTGTTCCTAAAACTATAGATAACTATATGGACTTATCAAACATTATTATGATGTTAAATGAATTTAAAAAATATAACATATTATGAAAAATATATTTTGATATTTTCATAGATATTAATAGATATGAAAATATTATAAAAAAAATAATTACTAAACTTTCTACAACTGAGAGTAATAATTCTTATAATTGTATCATATGAAAAACTTTTGATTTAAAATTTCATGATTTATCTTGGAAAATTAATAATTTAAATAAAGAAATTTCTGATTTAAAGAGAAAAAAATGTCTTATAAAAGATTATTATTATCTTAAAGATGATAAAGTTTTTCTTTACGATCATATAGAAATTTGACCTTGATGATGATTTACTTTTCATGATAATCTTTGTTATTTATGAAATTTTGAAATTTCAAATACTTTATTTGATCAGAATAAAATATATAATCATTTTGTAAAATATTCTGATTATATAAAGAATATATCTGATTGAAACTTGGTAATACAATGTTATAAATGTATAAAAAATAAATATAGTTATAAAAAATTAAATGAAGAATATGTTTATTAAAAAAATATTAATTTTTTGATTATGATTACAATGAAAAAAATATTTAAATTTTTTTATTAAAAATTCATATGAAGTTCATTGAGTTTGCAAGACTCATAATACAAAAAAAGAAATTTCAGATCTTTATAAAATAAATGTTTTTCTAGAAAAAGATAAAATAAATTTATTTAATTATGACTTAATTATTTTAGCTTTACCACCAGATATTCAGTGACAAAAAGCTATAGAAATTGTCTCTACTTGATTTTTAAATAAAATCATTGTTGAAATACCTGTGTCTTTTGATAAAGATACTGTTAATAAATTAATTAATTATGAAAACGTTTTTTTCTTTTTGGAAGAATATTATACTATATTAGGAGAATTTTTAAGAAAAATTGATATTAGTTTAATAAATGAAATTAATATATCTGTTTTTACTAATAAATTAGATTATCAAAATTTAGAAGCTAGAAAGGTTACTTTTTTGCATATAAATAGCAATTTTTTATGATTGAATATTGATGAAAATATTTTTGAGTATGATATAAATTTTCATAATAGAGAAGATATTTTTTATAAAATAAACTTTAATTATAATTGAATTAATATTTTTTATAATTTTTGAGAAGAAAAATTTTTAATAATTGGAGAAAAAAAATACTTTGATAATTTTAATTTTGATATGGTATTAAAAAAATATATTGAAACTGATATAAATAATAGTAATTTTTATAATTTAATCTCATAATAAATGCCAACCTATACAGAATTTTGAAAATTAAAAGAAGTTATTGTATGAAATGTTCAAAACTATAATTTGGAAAAATTAGATTTAACTTTTAAGGTTGCATATTGAGAAAATATGAAAAATAGTACTTTTTCTAATTTTATAGATTATAAAGTTGATAAACAAAAAATAATTGAAAGAACTCAAGACTTAAACGATTTTGCAAAATTATTACAACAAAAAGGAGTCAAAGTAAGAAGACCAGAAGAACTTTCTGAGTTTAAAAGCTTTAAGACTCCAAATTTTTCTGGGTTTTTGACTCCAGTTTCAAACCCAAGGGATAAAGTGATTATTTATTGAGACAAAATAATAGAAACCCCACCTTTATGTACAAAAAGATACTTTGAAAACCAGCTTTTATATAGAATGTTTCTAAGTTTATTTAATGATTTTTGATACGTTTGGTTATCTGCTCCAAATCCACCTTTGAAAAGAGAAAATTTTGATCAAGCTTATTGGTTAGATAAAAAAGATTTTAAAAATTTTGATAAAAATAAATACGATATTTCCTTTGATGCAGCACATATTTTAAAAATATGAAAAGACTTACTTTTTAATATTTCAAGTTATAATCACGAATTATGAGCGGATTGGTTACAAAAAATTTTGTGACCTGAAGTTATTGTTCATAAGGTTTATCAATTAGATGATACTCATATTGATTGAAAAATTTCTGTTTTGAGACCATGAACTTTTCTTGTTAATAATTCTATGATGGACAAAGATATAAAATCATATTTACCAAATAAATTTCGTGATTGGGAGTTTATTTATACTTCTGATTATAGGGAATATCCACCTGACTACATTGAAAATGAGTTAAATTTTATAGAATTGTGTAGCTTAAGATGAGCAGATACTAATGTTCTATCGTTAGACGAAAAGACTGTTTTTGTTATAGAAGATGCAATTAACACTATAGATGTTTTAAGAAAAAAATGATTTGAAGTAGTACCAGTAAGGATGAGACATTGTGAAATTTTTGGATGAGGTTTACATTGTTCTACTTTGGATATTGATAGAGAAGATGAGTTTAAAGATTATACACTTTAGTTTATGCAAAATGTACTAATTGAATTGATTTTAACAAATCAATGTAACAAGAGATGTGAATATTGCGATTTAGATTTTAAAAATAAATCACTTTCCTTTGATGATTTAGATTTATTTTCTAACTTTTTAAAACTAAATCCAGCAAATTATACAATAAATTTTTTTTGATGAGAACCATTATTGGAATATAAAAAATTAAAATATTTTGTTGAGAATTCTAAAAATTATGTAAATAATTTTACTATTTGAACTAATTGAGTCTTTTTGGATAAAGAAAAATTAGAATTTTTTCAAGAAAATAATATTTTTATTTATTTGTCGGTTGATAATATAACTACTGGGAATGATTTAAATTTTGAAGTTTTAAAAGATTATACCGATATCATAAATATAAATTTTATAAATGATCCAGATTATTTAGATAATTCAGTTAAAACTTTTAATAAAATATTGAATTTTTGATTCTCAAAAATCAGTTTTATGCCAGTTTATTCTACAAAAAAACGGGATAAGGTTAATTTGTATAAATTAAAAACTCTTTATGATTATTTTTCATCGTTTGATAATTTAGAATTAAATTCATTTTGATATTTTAATTGAGTTACTTGAGATATTCAATTTATTCTTGATACAAATTTGTTTTTTTACAGTGATTTGGATTCTTTACTTTGGTTACAAAAACAATATAAAAATATTGATAAAGCTTTATATAGCGAAATAAATACTAAAACAAAATTAATTTCTCTTAATGATAAAAATTTAAATTTGGAAAAATTACTAGATTTGCATAATATAAAAGATGTTTTAATTTTAGTTTTTGAAATACCAAAAAAAACTTGAGACATTCTTTCTTACAAAATTATTGATAAAATATTAAAAAAATAAATATGTACAAAGACTTTATTTATAAAAATGGTATCTTTATTCTTAATGATATTTTTAAAGATTATTTATGAACGCAGTTTTTTCCTAGCAAGTTTTTATGTAATGATGATGTTTATGATAAAAATAGGATAATTGATATATATGATAAATGATTTAATTTAAACAAAATTAATAATTTATATATTCATATACCTTTTTGTAAAACAAGATGTTATTATTGTCATTGTTTTACTTATGTATGAGATAATTTTGCAAATACGTATGATAAATATATAGATTATCTTATAAAAAACATTAATATTATTATTTGAGATAATAATAATATTAAATTAAATTCAATATATTTGTGAGGTGGTACTCCAAATATTGTAGGGCATAGAAATTTAGATAAATTATTTAATTTTATATATAAAAAATTTGATGTATCTAACATGAAGCAATTTAATATAGACTTAAATCCTTATTTAATTGATGAAAATACTATTAATGTACTAGCAAAATATTGAGTTAACAGGGTTACATATGCAATTCAATCTTTTGATAAAAAAGTATTAGATATGAATTCTAGGTACAATTTTTCAAAAATAAATCATAAAAAAAATATAAATTTACTTCATGATTTTAATATAAAAGTAAATATAGATCTTATGGTTTGAATAAAATGACAAACTTTTGATATTTGTAAAAATGATATATTAAAATCAATAGAATTAAATGCTGATAATATTTCATTAAACTATTTTATTCAAAGTGAAAATGTTTCATATAAAATTGATAATGAAAAAAAAGTAATGATGTCACAGGTTAAAAAATATTTTAATAAAATAATTAATTACAAATATAATAATTCATATAATGAACAAGAAGAAACTTATTTAAAAAGTAATATAAATTTAATTTGAATATGAAATTGAGCAATAACTCATTTAAATTGATTATTAATTTGATATAATAACTATAAAATTAATAAATATTATGAGAAAATTGATTCTTGAATTCTTTTTTCTAATATTAAATTTTTAAATAAACAAATAGAGTTAATTAAATATTTATTTTATAATTTGGTTTTTGAAATAGATATTGATTATATATATAATAATTTCTGATGATTTAATTGATTAGATGATAAAATAGATTTTTTAATATCTAATAAAATTATAAATAATAATTGAAAAAAATTTTCTCCAAATGTAAATAATTTTAAATTATACCTTTATTTAACCATATTATTATATGATTACGTTGATAATGAAAAATACCAATATACTGAAACTAATAAATCTAAAGTAGTTTTTAATTTAAAAAAATTTTTTTTAGAAAATTGAGAAAAAGTAGATGAAGATTATTAATTAATATAAAAAATGGAACCAAAAAAATCAAATGTTTTTGAATGCAGCGCTGTTACAAAGTGATTGGAAATAGAGCTAACTAGTTATTGTGGAATGAATTGTATAGTTTGTGCTAGAGAACAATTAGATAGTCATCAATTCTTGGATTTCGATGATTTTAAAAAAATTGTTGATCTTTTAGAAGTTTGAAATTATACTGAAGTTATGGTTTGTTGATTATGAGACGCTTTTATCCATTCAGAAGTTAATGATTTTATGGAATACCTTTTTTCTAGACTTCCAAATATAAATTTGTTTTTTATGACTAAATGATTGGCATTGAAAAATTTTCATCTAGAAAAAATTTTAGAATTAAAAAATAGGTGATTTAATGTTTCTTTGACTTTTTCTGTTTTTTCTCTTGATAAAAAAATGTATAATTATTTAACTGGAGGAGATTTTTATGATAATTTTATTAGAGTTTTAAATAAAGCTAATAAATTGAAAATAAATTATTCAATGGAATTTATGTTGTCAGTTATGACTCTTTGAGAATTGGAAAAATTTAAGTTATTTGCAAAAAAACTTTGAAAAGATTATTGAATTTCTTTAGTACATAATTGGGGTGGTAGAATTCAGGAAAGTATTCATAAAAAAATGTTTGATGAAAAAATCTTATCCGGACATTAT
>JBEPWB010000049.1:0-9035 GCA_041642635.1 bacterium | reverse complement strand
ATTAGTTATTGCAAGCGGAATTAAGGGAAAACCTCCGCCAGTTCACATATCTGCGACTTTTCATTCTAATTCTACAAAAATATTTAACATTATAGAATCTATAAAATGTTTTTCTATAATTCAATCGTCATCTCTTATTGCTGACAAATTTACTTGGCTGTTTGTTTCTTTGAATAATTCTAAAAATTTTTCAAATCTTTTCATTTCGTGATCTTCTAGTTCGATATTGTATTTATCAAATAATTTTTGCATTTATTATTTATGTTATTTTTAAATATGTTTTGATTTTATACTGAATGGCGCAAAAATCAAGAATAAATCTATTTTTTAATCATTAAATATTATAAAATTAATTATTAACAAATTTGTCAGTTTATTATTTTTTTAAAAAACTTGCTTTTTTGTCTTACTGTATATAATTAGTGTATATATTTTATGAAAAAATAAAATGCTAGGGGAAAGACTAACTAAAACTCTTCTTAGAACTACTGATAATTATATCAAGGCTTTAGAAAAGGCTTGAGTTTTAACTGTGGCTGATTTGTTAAATCATTTTCCTAGAGATTATGAAGACAGAACAAATATTTTGGATAGTTTTTCTCTTATAAATATCAAAGAAAAAAATACTATTTTTGTAAAATTAGTTTCTATAAACTCACAAAAAACTTCTAATAATAAAATACTTACAAAAGCTACTCTAGAAGACAAAAACTGATTTTTGAGTGAAGCTGTTTGGTTCAATAGAAAATATTTAGCAACTCAATTAAAGTGATCAGAGTGAAAAAAAGTAATTGTTAATTGAAAAGTAAAATATGCTTTTTGAAAACTAACTTTTCAATCTCCAGATGTCGAAACTGATATGGAAAAATTATCAGGTGAAATTGTTCCTATTTATCCAGAACTTAACTATATTCCAAGTAAATGGATAGAATGAAAAATGTCTCTTGTAAAGCAATTTATAAAAGATATTTTTGAGGATTTACCAGCTGAAATAATAAAAAAATATAATTTTATCAGCAAAAGAGATGCAGTTTTGAGAGTGCATTTTCCTAGGAACAAAGACGATATTGAGGTTGCAAAATATAGGCTTGCATACTGAGAATTATTTGAGATAAATTACAAGTCAATCTGAGCAAAAATGCAGAGTTTTAAACAAACTGAATGAAGAAGTTTGTGAATAAAGATGAATCCTGAATTAGTAAAAGAATTGCTTGCTTATTTTCCTTTTGAATTTACAAATCATCAAAAAATTGTACTTTTTCAAATCTTAAAAGATATGGAAAAAACTCACTCGATGCAAAGATTATTAGAGTGAGATGTTTGAACGTGAAAAACTGCAGTTGCTTTTGTTGCCTGAATTCATGCAATTATTGAGAGTTCTAAATATTGAGAAAAATTTCAAGCATCAATTATGGCTCCGACTGAAATCCTTGCTCGTCAACATTTTGAATGAATGCAGGATTTTTTGATGAAGTTTTGAATAAGTTCACATTTGTTAGTTTGAAGTGTTACTGCTAAGCAAAAAAAAGCTGTAAAATCAGATATTGTGACTTGAAATGTTGATATTGTTATTTGAACACATGCTCTTGTTCAAGAAGATGTCGTTTTTTATAATTTGTGATTTGTAGTTGTAGATGAACAACATAGATTTTGAGTAAAACAAAGAGAAATATTAGAAAAATGATTTGGTAACAAAACATGATTAGTTCCACATAATCTAAATATGACAGCAACTCCTATTCCTCGTACTTTGGCGCTTACTCTTTATTGAGATCAAGATTTGTCAATTATAAACGAGTACCCAAAATGAAGAAAAGATATATTCACAAAAGTCGCTAAAAATGATGAAGAAAGACAACAAATAGAGCTTTTTATTAGAAGTGAATTAGAAAAATGAAGACAAGTTTTTTGGGTCAATCCTTTAGTTGAAGAATCAGAAAAAATGGATTTAGCAAATGCTATAAATACTTATGAAAATCTTGAAGTAATATTTGCTCCTTTCAAAGTCTGACTTTTGCATGGTAAAATGAGACCAAAAGAAAAAGATATGATAATGAAAGAATTTGCAGAAAACAAAATACAAGTTTTATCTAGTACAAGCGTTGTTGAAGTCTGAGTAAATGTTCCAAACTCTACAATTATGTGTATAGAGTGAGCAGAAAGATTTTGACTAAGCCAACTTCATCAATTTAGATGAAGAGTTTGAAGATGAGCAAACCAATCGTATTGTTATCTTTTCCCAACTAGCTGAAAATCTACAGATAGACTAAAAGCAATGGAGAAAACTAATAATTGATTTGAATTAGCAGAAATAGATTTGGAATTAAGATGACCTTGAGAAGTTTATTGAGTTAGACAAAGTTGAATTCCAGATTTAAAAATTGCTGAATTAACTGATCTTGAACTTATCAGTCAAATAAGAGAAGATATTGAAGAATTATTTGAAAAAACTGATAAATAAGTTATATTATAACAAATTTTTCCCCAAAAAATATTACTTTTTGTACTTCACTAAATAAAAATAATGACTTTATTAGAATTCTTTTTTATAATATCTTGAATAATCATGCTTATATTATCAATCGATATTGCAAAAAAACAAAAATTTAATGCTTTGCATTTTTTGATATTTATATGAGTTTGATGATGACTTTTATCTTTTACTTTTTTCCCAAATATTTTAAATTCTATTTGAAGAGTTTTTTGAGTTGCTAGATGAGCAGATGTTTTGGTTTATGCTTCTATAATATTTTTGCTTTATTTTGTGTTATTATTGTTAAAAAAAGTAATAGAAAATAGAGATACTATAACTTCACTTGTGAGAGAACATTCCTTAAATAATTTTGAGAAAAACCCAAATAATTTTGAAACGATAATTTTAATCAGAGCATATAATGAAGAAAAAGTTATAAAAAGAGTTTTGGATAAAATCCTAGAAGCAAATTATAAAAATATTTTAGTTGTAAATGATTGATCAAAAGATAACACAAAAAATATTTTACAAAATTATTCTGATAAAATTTTTGTAGTAAATCATATGATGAATTGTTGAGCTGGAGCTGCTTTGCAAACTTGATTTGAATATATTAAAAGATTTGTTAATTGTAAATATATTGTTACTTTTGATGCAGACGGTCAACATGACATAAAAGATGTAGATAAATTTATCAAAAAATTAGACTCAAATAAAGAATTATGAGCTGTTTTTGGTAGTAGATTTATTACTTGATCAAAAACAAATATAAAAACAAGTAGAAAAATAACTTTGTTTTTATGAAGAATTTTTACTTTTTTTATAAGCAGTGTTAATTTATCAGATCCTCATAATTGACTTAGAGCTTTTAGATATGAAACAATTAAAAAAATAAATTTAACAATTGAAAATATGGCTTATGCTTCAGAGTTAATTGATCAGTTAAACGAAAATGATATAAAAATATGAGAGGTTCCTGTAAATATAAAATACACAAAATACAGTATTAATAAATGACAAAAATCATCAAATGCAATAAATATTGCTATAAGAATTATTTGGAGTAAGTTTTTTAGATAAAAAACTTACTCTTTTTAATATAATTTTAATGTGAGGATAGTATAATAATTTTTGCTCTCATATTTTAATTAAAAAAATAATGAAAAAAATATTTTTACTTATTATTTTTTTGAATGTTTTTTTTATAAAAAATGTTTTTTCAGATTTTGTTATTTATGAAATAATGCCAAACACAGATAATGATTCTACGCAAGAATACGTTATTATAAAAAATAATTGAGATTCATGAAAAAGTCTAAAAAATTATATTTTGTCAGATAAGGCAGAAAAGCAATTTATTTTTTGAGATGATTTTTTGGAATCTTGATCTACAAAAAAATATTTTAGACCTCAAACAGAAATTATTCTAAATAACTCTAACGAAGAATTATTTTTATATGATTCAAATGAAAAATTAATAGATTCTGTTACTTATTCCAGCAGTGAAAATAATAAATCTATAAATTTTTATGATTCTGAAGAAAATGATTCTTCTGATGAAGAAAATAATGAAGATAATAGTAACGAAAATAATTCAAATTATAATTATGATAGTAGAATAATCAGTGAAAAAATTATTTTTGATAAACCAAAAGTAATTGTCCAATCTTGACTTGATGATAGAAATTATTGTTATGATTTGGAATGTAATATCAATTTTAAATATGATACAAAAGGAAGAGACTTGACTTGCTATTGGGATTTTTGAGATGATTTTACTATTTATTGATGTAATCCTAAACATTTAAAATTCTGAAAATGAAAACATCAAGTAACTCTTGAAGTTTGTGATGAAAATTATCCAGATACTTGTAAAAATACTTTTTTTGTTTTTAGAAATCTGTACCAAAAAATTAACGTTGAAGCAAAAATAACTCTTCAATGATGATTAACACAAAACCAAATGATAAAATGAAATACTTTTATTTGTGATAATGTTGATAATTGTAGCTTAAATCTTGATGGAAGAAAATCTAGCTGAGAAGACTTGACTTATTTTTGGAACTTTTGAAACCAAAAATATTTTGATTGAGAAGATCCAGATTCAATAATTTTTGAAAAAGGATTTTATCAAATAATGCTAGAAGTTATAGATTACCAGTGAGAAATGGATAGAGATTTTTTAAATCTCGAAGTAACTTGAAAAAATAAAATTATTCAAGAAGAATCAGAATTAAAAGAAAATAATATTGGTGAAAAAGATTTAGAAGAAAACATTGATAAAAATATTTCGGATGAAAATAATATTTCAGAAAAAACTTTATGACAAAATAATTCTGAAAATAGTGAAATACTTCTTTCTAAAAATTACGAAGAAATAAAATTAAAAATCGAGGTTCAATGACAAATATGACAAAATAAAGAATTGTTAGATGATAAAATTATTTGTTATGAAACTTGCAGTATCAATTTTGATGCTAGTAATTCAACTTGAAATATAGAAGAAATATTTTGGAGTTTTTGAAACTGAGAAACTTACTCTTGAATAAATCCATCATACATTAATTATAAAAATTACTGATTATATTCAGTAAAATTGACTGCTTTAGACAAATTTTCTAGAGAATATAATTCATATTTTGATGTTGAGTTCAGAGAATCAAAAATTGATAACTCTTCACAAGAAAATAATTCTTTAAAAGAAGAAGTTGATTTTGAAGAATTATCAAAAACTGATGATAATGAAAAAAAATTAGATGAAGAAAAAATTATTCAAGAAGAATTAAAAGAAGAAAATAGTTTTAATAAAAATTATATAATTTATTTTTTATTATTAGTTATTTTTTGAATGTTTTGAGCTTTTTTATATTTTTTTAACAAAAAATATAATTATTTTTAAATTTGCTTGTTTAGACAAAAATTGTTATTATATACACAAAAATAAAAAAATATTTTTGTAAAAATTTTTTGTATGGATTATGAAAGAAATTGAGAATTATTGAGTACAATCAGAGATTTAATCTCTGAATCTATTGAAATAAATTTGGCAGAATTCTTAAAAAATGTTCACTCTGCAGATTTGGCGGAAATAGCTAGTGAACTCTCAAAAAATGAATTATTATTAATAGTTAAAAACCTGAGTTTTCCCAAAGCTTCTAGGTTTATTTCTGAGCTAGAAAAAGAAGATAGAAGAGATATTTTGGAACATATTATGCTAGATCATTTGGCAAATATTTTGGAAGAAATGGAGACAGATGATGCAGCTGATATTTTGTGAGAAATTTCTGATGATGAAAAAAGAGAACAGGTTTTAAAACTAATAAAAGATAAAGAGCACGTAGGAGAAATTACAGAATTAGCTTGATATGAAGAGTGAACTGCTGGTGCTTTAATGGCAAAAGAATATATCGAAGTGAACAAAAACTGGACAATTGATCAATGTTTGACAGAAGTAAGGAAACAAGCACAAGAAGTCGATAGAGTTCATAGTGTTTATATTGTTACTAATTCTTGAGTTTTGATTTGAAGAGTGAGTTTAAAAGATTTAATCTCTGCTCCTGGAAACAAAACAGTTGAAGAAATCAGAAAAAAAAGAATTGATTTTGTTGAGACAGATACACCAGCTAGCGAAGTAGCATATGTTATGGAAAAATATAATATGGAAGCAATTCCAGTAGTTAACAAAAAAAATAAATTAGTTGGTCGTATTACGGTTGATGATGTTATGGATTTTGTTAGAGATACTGCAGAATGAAACTATAACTTGGCTTCTTGAATATTAGATGATGTAGAAGAATGAGATAAACTTAGATATCTTGTAAAAGCTCGTTTACCTTGGCTTGTTCTGGCACTTTTTGGTTGATTGATGGCAGTTTTAGTTTTGTGATGATTTCAGTGAGCTATGGAAACAAATTCTGAACTATTTTTCTTTACACCTTTAATTGCTGCAATGGCTTGAAATGTCTGAGTCCAATCAAGTGCGCTAGTTGTACAAGCTCTTGCTAACGGTAGCTTAAAATGATGAATTTTTTCAAGATTTTTAAAAGAATTATCACTAAGTTTGGTTAACTGAATAATTCTTGCTTTGCTTTTGCTGGCTTTTTGATTTTATCTTTTTGGTTTTGAATTAGTTGTTGTTTTTGCAGTTTGTATTTCGTTAATTTGCGTTATATTATTAGCTTCAATGATTTGAACTTTTGTCCCATTAATTCTTAATAGATTTTGAATAAATCCAGCAATGGCAACCGGACCTTTTATAACAACAAGTAATGATATTTTTGGAATCTTAATATTTTTTAGTATTTCAAAAATAATTATTGGGTTTTAAATTTAAAAAACCATTATTTAAATTTTTAAATAATGGTTTTTTTGTTATACTTTTTATAGTTAATTTTTTTTCAAAAATATGAATAGTAAACCAAAAATATCTGTTATAATGCCAGTATATAATACAAAAGCATATTTAGAAGATTCTGTTAAAAGTATTTTGAATCAAACATTTGAATATTTTGAATTTATAATTATTGATGATTGTTCAACTGATTGAAGTTTTGAAATATTAAAGAAATATTCTAAAGTAGATAGCAGAATAAGATTATTTAGAAATAAAAAAAATTTATGAGTTGTAAAAACAAGAAATAAATTATTAAATAAGATAAGTAATCATAGTAAATTTATAGCTGTTAATGATTCAGATGATATTTCTCATATTGACAGATTAAAAATTCAATATGATTTTTTACAAAATAATAAATCTTATTGAATTGTTTGAACTAATACAATAATAATAAATAAAAATTGAAAAATTATTTGATATAGAAAATATCCAGAAAATAATAAAAAGGTTTGAAAAATTATTATAAAAAAATCTCCCTTAGCTCAACCATCTGTAATGATTAGAAAAAAAATTATACAAAAAATATGATTTTATAATAATGAATATGAAAGGGCACAAGATTATGAACTGCGGTTTAGAATTTTTGATAATTGATACAAGCTTGCAAATATTGATAAATATTTGGTAAAATATAGATTTTATCAAAATCAATGAAAATCAAATCATCTAAAATTAACTTTAAAAAATACTCTAAAAATACAAAGAAAATATATTTTTACAAAAAAATATTTTTCTATTAAAAATTTTATATATCATATTAGTATGTATTTTTTATTTATTTTACCTAATAGTATAATACTTTATTTATTTCAAAAACTTGAATACCAAGATGCAAAATAATAATTTTTTAGTTAGTATTATTATACCAACTCATAATAGATCAAAATATTTAATCAGATCAATTAATTCGTGTATTAATCAAACATATCAAAACATAGAAATAATTATTATTGATGATTATAGTTCTGATGATACTAGACAGATTGTAGACAGCATTGTAGACAAAAGAATTAAGTATTATAAAAACTCATCAAATAAATGACCTAATTATTCTAGAAATAAATGAGTGCAATTATCAGGATGAGAATATATAAATTTTTTGGATGATGATGATGAGTTATTACCAGAAAAAATAGAAATGCAGTTACAAAAATTTAAAACTTCAAAAATAAAAAATTTGTGAGTAATTACTTGAGATGTTGAATACAAAAGAAGTGATATAAATAAAATAAAAAAAAATAGAAAATCATGAAATATTTATAAAGATTTGTTAAAAAGTTATTGTGTTTATTGAACTCAGCAAATGCTTATAAAAAAACAAGTTTTTGAAAAAGTTAGTTTTGATGAATTACTTCAATCAAATCAAGAATATGATTTGATGATACAAATCAGTCAATATTATAATTATGATTTTTTATGAACATTAGTATCTATACAAAATGAATCAGAAAATCAGATAAGTTATAACTTTAAAAAAAAGCTTTGTTGAACATTTTATTTATATAAAAAATATAAAAAAGATTTTAAAGAAAATAAAATGTTTATGTATAATTTTTTTAGATACCATTATTTATTTTTTAAATATTTTGTTTGATTAATCTTTTGAAAAAAAATTTATTTACTATTATTTTAATATGCAAAATAATAATCCTATAGTTAGTATAATTATACCAACATATAATAGATCTAAATATATAAAAAAAGCAATTGAATCTTGTATTAATCAGAATTATAAAAATATTGAAATAATAATAATAGATGATTTTAGTTCTGATAATACTAAAAAAATTATAGAAAAATTTTTTGATAATAGAATTAAATACTATAAAAATTCGTCTAATAAATGACCTAGTTATTCTAGAAATAAATGATTAGAGTTATCAAGCTGAAAATATATAAATTTTTTGGATGACGATGATGAATTATTACCAGAAAAAATTGAGGTTCAGTTACAAAAATTCAAAACTTCAAAAATAAAAAATTTATGAGCTGTTTTATCAGGAGTCGAATATAAAAGAAAAAACAAAAAAACAATTGAATTAAATAATTATAGTTGAAATCTTTATGATAAATTATTAGAAAAATTTTATATTAAATGAATTTTGAATTTGTTAATAAAAAGAGATTTCTTGACCACAATAAAATGATTTGATGAAAATATTGATT
>JBEPWB010000048.1:0-9053 GCA_041642635.1 bacterium | reverse complement strand
TGCCTCATACAAAATATAATTCTACACCAGAAATAAAATGGCAAAATTTTAAAATAGTAAAAGCTCCAAATAATATTCCAAAAGATTGAATTTTATTAGGACACAATATTTACAGATGAGTAAAAAAAGAAATAAGAATAAAAAACGAAGACAGATTTAGACATTTTTATGTTATTTGACAAACAGGTACTGGTAAATCTAGTATTATGCAAGTTATGGCAAGACAAGATTTTTTAAACTGAGAATGAGTTTGTATTATTGATCCACATGGAGATTTGGCAAGAGATTTGATGCCATTTATTCCTAGAGAAAGAGCTGATGACGTAATTGTTTTTGATCCAAGTGATACTGACAGACCTTTGTGACTAAATTTATTAGAAGCAGAAGGTGAAGAAGAAAAAGAACTAGTAGCAATGGATGCAATGAACATAATGATAAAACTTTTTGGTCCAGAAATATTTGGTCCTAGATTGCAAGATTATTTTAAAAATGCAGTTCTGACACTTATGGATTACCCTTCTGGATGAGCAATAACTGACGTAGTTAGAATGTTTACAGATTTAGATTTTCAAAAAGACAGAGTTAGATACGTAAAAAATCCAATAGTAAAAGCTTGGTGGGAATGAACTTACGCATCTATGTGAGATAGAGAAAAAGCAGAAATAATTCCATATTTTCAAGCAAAATTTTCTTGATTTACATCGAGTAAAATGATGAGAAATATTATCTGACAAGTAAAATCTAGTTTTGATGTTATGGATATTATGCAACAAAGAAAAATCCTTGTTGTAAATCTAAGTAAATGAAGACTTGGTGATTTGAATTCAAAACTACTTGGTATGATTCTGGTTTCAAAAATACAAATGTGAGCTATGAGAAGAGATAATATACCAAAAGCTGAAAGAGCTGATTTTTACCTGTATATTGATGAATTCCAAAACTATGTAACTGATAGTATTGAATCAATTTTATCAGAAGCGAGAAAATATAGACTTAGTTTAAATATTGCTCACCAATATTTATGACAACTAGAACAAAGTGACGCTTTGACAAAATCTAGCCTTAATTTAAAACAAGCTATTTTTGGTAATGTATGAAGTGTTATGAGTTACAAAATTTGACCAGAAGATTGAGAATTTATGGCTAAATATTACGCTCCTACTTTTTCTGATCAGGATCTTGTAAATATGGACAAATTTAAAGCAACAATGAAACTGTCAGTTGATAATCAACCTACAACTCCATTTTCAATTATTCCAGTAAATCCATATTTAGAAAGCTGAAATGAAAAATTAGCAAAAGCTTACACTGAATTATCAAGACTAAAATACTGACGTGACAAAGATTTTGTCAGTAAAGAAATAGAATACAGAATTGGGTCGAAATAAAAAAATAATGATTTTTTAAAAAATCATTATTTTTTTATTTAATTTAAAGATTTTAGTTCTTGAAACACCTAACAGAGAAACCGTAAGCACGATTACTATTAGTACTATTAGGATTAATCCCCATGGAATAAAAAATCAGGTAATGCCCACCTCTAGAAGACCAGTAGAGACCGTTACTTCCTTGTTTAAGATAGACTCAATTCGAATAGTAACGGTAACCTGCCATAGGTATTAATAAATATTTTTGTAATTCTTGTCTTTCAGATTCTGACCAACTCGAAGTAACTCCTGTAACTAATTCTGTTACTACTCTCCATTCTCAACTTCATTCATTTGAACTTGTACTAGGAACATGATAACCTGTTGAACACAATCAAGAATTATCATTATCTGTCCAAGTAACAGACATTGTTTTTTCATGTTCATTATCAGTAATCCAAGTATCATTGGTACTATTAGATGATTTTATAAATCAAGATCAAGATGACAAATTAATTCATCATGTCATGTATCATCAGCCATATAACGTTTCTGATGTTTCTAATAAAGATACCGGATCATTTCTTCACCATTGATAATAATCTCACAACATTTCATCGTCAGCTTCATATGATATTTTTCTTGAAGATGAATCTGATCATAATTCTGTTCAATTCCACTGTCAACTATTATAATCAATTCCATATATATATGGAATTGTAGCTCATTCATTAACAGTTCTTAATACAAATGCTGTTATTCATTTTACCAAGCTTAATGTTCAATTATCAAATACTAGTATATTATCTGATTTTTTTAAATCAGCTGGAATATCATTAGTTCATGAGGATTTTGTATATGCAACATTTGTATTAGTTGATACATGCCAAAATAATCCATCATACTTAAATGTTTCTCATTTAGAATATGTTTTTCATCAAACATATTCTAATGATGACAATTTTGTTACTAACTCAGCTCAACTTGATGTTGTATTATCTCATCTAGTAAATACTGGTATGTATTCTGTTGTTGTATCTGTAGATAAATCTATTTTATCATCTGTTATACTTTCTAATTGATGAACTGGTATTTTTGTTGTTCATTCTAATAGTGTTCCTAGTGGATCTCAAATAGTATATGCTATTCTATCTTCATAGTCTGCATATGTTTGAGGTAATATATTATTATATGCTGTTTCTCAATTCTCTAGCATTGATACTAACTGAAATCCTGTTTGGTTTGAATTTGTAGTGTAAGTATAGTATTTATCATCACTTGGATCTTTCGCTTCACTTACTCTTAGACTATTTAGAACTCATGTTCCAGCATATCATTGGTGTGTATATGTTGTTGAACCACTTCATACACTTATTGCCTCATCTGGCATTGGAACTGTTCATTCTCTTGCTTGTTCTATTGATAAACCTGTCCTGATTTGTCACAAGTCACTTATTCTTTTACTATCTCTTGATTCACTACTATATCATTGTAGTGATATAAATGCTATCGTTCATAGTATCGCTAGTATTGTTATTACTACTATTAGTTCTACTAGCGTAAAACCTTTTTTGTTTTGCATTTTTTTTATTTTTAACTTAATAAAATAATTTATAGTTTAAAAAAATAGTTTAGAGTTTCTTCTAAACTATTTTATTTAATTCTTTTTTTACTTTTTTGCAAGTTTTTTATTTGTTTTTGGCTTGACAAAGAGAAAGTTGTAGGTTTAAATTATTTTTAAAAATAATTTAGTTTAATAATTATTTAAAAATCTAAATTATCTCAATTTTCCAAATCATTAGTATCGAGAATCATATTATTTTCAAGTTCAGTTTCTCAAACATTGTCAATTTCACTATTTATAACTCTTTCTTCTGAATTATCACAAGATATTAACAAAAGAATAAATGCAAAAGTCAATAATATTTTCATTTAATAATTTTTATTAATTATATAAAATATCGATTAAAAATTAATCGTTAAGCTTAAAACATCTAACACTAGCTGAGTAAGCTACAAAATTCCTTCATAATCATGAAACCTCGGTATCTTTATTATGAGTGAATCAAAGTCTTCTTGGCTGTCATCAGTATCCACTTTCCAAATCCCACTCTCTTCATCCTCTCCAAACTAATGGATCTGACGTATGGTAATATCATCTCAACCTACTACTAACAGAGCTGTTATGCGATCTCCATTTAACATGAGGTAATTTTAATATTTGTGAAAAAGTTTCTTGATTTTCTTTTCATCTAATTCAAGAATTTTCTATTTTAAAAAAACTTGAACTCATAACATCAAACCAATCTCTTCATGTAGGAATATAATATCATTCTGGACACACTCATCTTTTATCAGCAATATTTTCTGAGCTTGCTCACCAAAGATTATTTGGCAATCAATTTGCAGGATGAAACCAACTATGAGGATGAGTATCAAGTCACATATTATTACTAGTTCTTACATAAATATCTCTCACAAAAGGATTTCAAGGACCGTAAGATGATAAATCAGCTTCGTAAAAATCATCGTATAATGATCTATTAACTGATTCCAATAAAGAAAAACCGTGATTATTTCACCAATGATAAGTGTATCACCAAGAATTTTGAGAATTTATATCTGTAGATGTAGCTCATACATTACAAGAGCTAATAATTTTTGTTCAATTTCAAGTTGGTATTGCGATATCTTTTTCTGGACATCAAGGAAATTGTGAATTTACTTTCAATCAAACATCATCAACCTGAACTAATCAATTACTTGTATTATTAAGTTTAATATTAAATCAAGAATTATTTAAAATATCAAATTCTCAATTTTCATCTCATTCTATTAAATTAGAATCAGAATCTAAAACTACTCATAAAGCTGTTCACATAGTTATAATTGTTTTATCAAAATCAGCATAAACCTCTGGTAGCATAGAAAATAATATATTACTTTCTAAAAATCATAGTAATTGAAATTTTGTATTATTATTATTTGTAGCATAAATATATTTTTTACCATTTGGTTGACTTGGTGTATTGAAAATATTAATATTTTTTGAAACATCATCTCATATATATCATTGATATCAAATTACTTGTCAACTTAAAGTTATAGCAACAGAATCATCCGGTTTTGGAAAAACTCAAGATTCTTTTAATGAATATAATTCAAGTCATTTTTCTATAATTTTCATATCCGTTAATACTTTCACATCTTTACTTTCATCGGTATAATTAGAAAAAGATATAAAAGCTATTGTTCAAATCACAGCTAGTATTGTTATTACAACAATTAACTCAACTAAAGTAAAACCCTTGTTTATTTTTTGCATAAAAATATAATTTTATTTTTTAATATTATATAGCTTCATTTTTAATAAAAAATAAAACTAGTAAAAATTATTTTACTAGTTTTATTAAATTGTTTTTTTAAATTTTTGCAAATTTATTACTATTGACAAAAACATTATTATATCTTTAATCAAAATTTTCTAAAATATATTTTTTTCAACTACTGTCTTCAAAATAAATTTCAACTCAAGAATAATATATTTTTGTTAAGTCTAAATCTGTCTCAAAAAGATTAGTTTTTTCTTTTGAATTTGGGTTATATTTGAATATAGAATTTTTTTCTAGATTATCTAATCAAAGATTACTTTTTCTAATTTCATCATCTTTTGAAACTATTCAAATATATCAAGATTTATAATAAACAAAGTCATGAAAAAAATTAAAAAAATCTAAATCCTTAGTAATAATATCAAAAATATAACTTCCATTCGAAGTAACAAATATATATTTATTGTTATATTTTTTTATGTATTCAATATCAATAAATAATTCGAAAGGAGTAAAAATATTATTTGAAAAATCATAAATATAATTAGTATTTCAAACTTTAAAAAAATAATTATTAGAAGAGTAAATTTTTTTTATATCTATTAAATTTTTTTCATAAATATCAAAACTAGTGATTTTTTCTCAATTCAATAGCAAATCTAGTGAATTTTCATTTTCTCTAAAATAAAAAATATTTTCTCAAAAATTAAAAACAAGATAATAATCTAAGTTTTCTCTAAGCCTAGTAATTCTGTCTTGAATATTTTGGTTTTCTTGTTCATTTAAAGTTTGCTCTTCTTCTTGGACTCGATTTAATTCTACATCTTTTTGAAGAGCTCAAGAATTAAAAATTAATTCTTCATTTTCTCTATCAAGTTTTTGTTGTTCCAAATGAATAAAATTGTAATAGAAAAAAATAATTATCAAAAAAACAAGAATTATAATAATTCATAGTCACCTATTTGAAAACTTGCTAATAATTTTATTATAAAAATTAAACATAAAAAAAAGTTATAAATATTTCTGAATATATAATACTCAAAACACAAAGTAAAACAAAATTTTCTTGATTATAAGTATAATAAAATTATAATTAAAATAAATATAAAAAATAACAACAATAAAAATGATTATAGATTGAAAAAATATAGCAAAAAATATTTATGAAGAAACAAAAAATCAAGTAAAAAATCTAAGCAAAAAACCAAAACTAGTAGCTGTTCTAGTAGGAAAAAATGATTCAAGCATAAGATATATTAACCAGAAGAAAAAGTGGGCAGAATATGTTGGAATAGATTTTGAACTAAAAGAATTTTCTCAAGATGTACAAGAAAAAGAATTATTAAAAATAGTACAAGAATTAAATAATGATCAAAATGTAAACTGATATATTGTTCAATTACCTTTGCCAAAAAACATAAACACAAATAAAATAATTAACGCTATAAATCCAAAAAAAGACGTTGATGGTTTTACTCCAGTTAATCAATGAAAAATTTTAATATGAGATAGTAAGGCTTTTGAGCCTTGTACTCCAGCTTGAATAATTGAAGTTTTAAAAAGCGAAAAAATAAAATTAGAATGAAAAGTAGTTTGTGTTGTAGGAAGAAGTAATATTGTATGAAAACCAATAACTGCAATGCTTATAAACGCTGGAGCAACAGTAATTAGTTGTAACAGCAAAACAAAAGATATAGCAAAATTTACAACTCAAGCAGATATTATAATAGTTGCTGCTTGAAAACCCGAGATATTAAAAGTAAATATGCTAAAAATGTGAACTACAGTGATTGATGTTTGATTTAGCGTAATTGATGGAAAAATATACTGAGATGCTGATGCAAAACTTATAGATAAAACATGAAATAATGTAACTCCAGTTCCTGGTTGAGTAGGAGCATTAACAGTTGCAATGCTTATGAAAAATACTCTAAAAGCATACAAATTACAAAACAAATAATTATATGAAATCCCTTAAAAAAGGGATTTCATATAAAAAACATAAAAAATATAAAAAAAGTTTTGACTTATAAAAGTTTTTTTATAAAATACATCTCGCAAGTTAGAGATAACTTCAGTTGCGGGCATAGCTCAATTGGCTAGAGCATCTGCCTTCCAAGCAGAGGGTTGTGGGTTCGAGTCCCATTGCCCGCTCCATTAAAATGACAAGTTATTACGAATTACGAATTACTGATTATAAACAATTTTCTTTGTAATTTGTGTTCGTAATTTTTATTAAATGTGGGTGTATAGCTCAGTTGGTTAGAGCGCACGACTGATAATCGTGAGGTCGGTGGTTCAAATCCACCTATACCCACCATTTTTCGTTATTTGAAAAATAACCACAAAAAAAATAAAAATCGGAGACTGGCGCAATTGGCTAGCGCACTCGCTTTGGGAGCGAGGGGTTGTGAGTTCGAGTCTCGCGTCTCCGACCATTTGATACAATTAAAAAAAGAAGTAATTTTAAAAAATTACTTCTTTTTTATTGATAAAAAATTTCAAAATATTTTTATATAAAACTTTCAGAAAAATAAATATTATGACAAGTATATCAATTAGGATTTTTTTGTAAATAATCTTGATGATAATCTTCAGCTGGCCAAAATTTATTATATTTTTCTAGAGTTGTCACAACTGGATATTCGCATTTTCACGATTTATCAACTATTTCTACCATTTCTTTTGCTATATTAAATTCTTCATCATTTTGATAAAAAATAGCTGACCTATATGAGCTTCAGATATCATTTCATTGTTGATTTATAGTTGCTGGATTATGCATACGAAAAAAGAAATCTAATAATTTTTTAAAAGATGTATATTTTGTATCATAAGTAATTTCAACTGCTTCAGCATGTCAAGGATGATTCCCATATGTAGGATTATCATTTATTCATCAAGTATATCAGACTTCAGTGTCTAAAACTCAATCTTGTTCTCTAAATAATTCTTCTGCTCACCAAAAACATCAACATGCAATATATGCTTTTTTTATTCCCATTTTCAAAAAATTATTCAAATAAACTTAAGTATACTCCATATCATTCTTGTTCTAAGTCTTCTTTTGAAATAAACATCAAAGACGCTGAATTCATACAATATCTTAATCATCACTGGTCTTTAGGTCAATCATTAAATAAATGACCAATATGAGACTTTGACTTAGCTCAAATGATTTCTATTCTTTTTGTAAACAATTTATTATCTTCTACTTCTTCTAAGTTATCCAAACTAATAGGTTTAGTAAAACTTGGCCAACCCGTACCCGAATCATATTTATTAGTACTTGAAAATAAAGGAGTTCAATCAATTATATCTACATAAATTCACTCTCTCTTATTGTCCCAATATTTATTATCAAAAGGTCTTTCAGTTCATGATTCTTGAGTGACTTTATATTCTAAATCAGTTAGATTATTTGATTTATAATTAGTAGCTTGTGTTTTTTCTGCCATATTTATTTTATTAAATTATAAAATGACTAATATTGTACTTATATTAATGATTAATTCAACAAAAATAAAACTTCGTAAGTGTTAACCAAATTAAAAAAACAAAAACAAATTTTAACATATAATTTTACATATTAATTTCGAAATACTAATAATATATTCGAAATCAAGTAAATATGCTTATAAACAATAATTTAGTTTATATAAAATAAAAAGAACCCCTAAGGGTTCTTAATTATTTTATTACTAGTTTTATTTTTTGTATGTAATGAAAAATTCATTTTTCCTGTTGCAATACTAGGAAAAGAATTAAACATATCGCAAACAATACTTCTGTAATAAAAATATTCCTCCATTTTTTTACTATCATCAAATTCAATATAAAAATTCAAAATATAAGAATTTTTAGATCCTTTAAATATTATTGGAATACTCAAAAAATCAAGTGTTTCATCCTGAGAATAAAAATATAATATATCATATACAAATCCTGAAATAAAACTTTTTTCTTTTATTCTTTTCAGTTGATTTAAAGAATAAAAATCTTTGCTATCGACTGAAATTTTCATATCTCGGATATTTAGCCCTTCTCCTAATTGAGTATTTTCTTCTATTGAAGAAATTATAAGAAAAAATAATTTTTCTGTATATTCAAAATTAATAGTTTTCATGAGAAAACTCCTTAAAATAAACGATAGCAATATTAATTATACATTATTAAATATTTTTGTCAAAGAAAAATTAAAAAACAAACGCTATTCAAAATAGTATTAAATAAGCATAAATCATCATATGAGTTATATTTCATAAAAGCATTGGTATTAATGCTTTTTTATATGGATATCATGATAATCATGCAGAAACTGTTAATATATCATTTGGAAAAGGAACAAATCAAG
>JBEPWB010000047.1:0-9237 GCA_041642635.1 bacterium | reverse complement strand
AATTCATATTTTTTCACTTTTTTCCAAAATAGATTCTTTTATATAAACATAAAATGCATCAACAGATATTTTTGGATGTTTTTCACAAACCTCAAAAATAAAATTTATTTCATTATGTATTTTTTTATATATTTCTATTCTACTTTCAAGATTTAAATTATTGTAACTTTCTCAAAAATCTCTTCTTTTTAATTCAAAAAAATTTTTAAATATTTCTTCTTTTTTGTTTAAAGTATCTCAACTTATTGAATAAATTGTTAAAACTTGATTATTTCTTTTTTTGAATAAATCAATAATTATTTTTTCTAAATTAGTAATTTTTTTACTTATAAAAAAAGTTATAATATTTACTAGAAAAATTAATAAAAAAACAATTCATATTATGAAAATATCCATCTTAATTTTATTAAAAATTATTACTTATTATATTTTAACATAAAACCAAAAATTTACAAAAAACAAAATAATTTTGTTTTGACTATTTCACAAAAAATCATATAATCATTATTGACAAATGTTGCAAGATAATATTATTGCAACATTTTTTTAGTTTTAACTTATTTAATTTATGATACAATTCGTAAAAGATTCTTTTAGAGAATTAAGACACGTTGTTTGGCCAACAAGAGAAGAAACAAAAAATTATTTTATGATAGTACTAGTAGTGCTAATATTGTTTTGATTATATCTTTTTATTGCATCAACAATATTTTCAGAAATATTACTATATTTAAAAAATATGGTTTAGTTTAGTAGTTTTAAAACTTATAATTGTAAAATAGAAATTTATGTTAAAAAATCCAGAATGGTATGTTATTCAAGTAGTTTCTTGAACAGAGGAAAATGTAAAAAAATCACTTTTTCAAAGAAGAGAAAGCTTTTGATTAGAAGATTATCTTTTAGATGTCTATGTTCCGACTCACGATGTCGTTTCTGTTAGAGCTTGATGAGCAAAAATAAAAAAACAAAGAAACTTAATACCATGATATATTTTGGTACAAATGAATGTTACTAACGAAAGTTGGTATATTGTTAGGAATACTCCAAATGTTACATGATTTTTGTGAGCTTGAAATATTCCAGTTCCAGTTTCTGGAGCAGAATTAGATCAATTAAAATGAAAAGTTTCAGAAAAATCAGAAACTTTTGAATCAAAATATCAAGTTTGAGATATGGCTACTGTTATAAAATGACCATTTGAATGAAATGAATGAGTTATCACAGAAGTAAATGATAAAAAATGATATATAAAATTAAGCATTAACTTGCTATGAAGAGATACGCCAATTGAATTAGAATTTGCTGATATAAAAGTTTAATAATCAATAAATATTTATGAGAAATCTTATATTACTTTTAATATTCTTGATTCTATCTTTTTCTGTAAATATTTTATTTTATTATATTTCAGAAGATTATAGAAATTTTTTAAAGCAACTAAAAAATCAAGAAAATATTGAGGTTTCTGTTGATATTAGTACTGATATTTCTGGAAATGAAGAAGAAGATATAACTGATGAAAATACAGAAAATAATACTTGAAGTTCATCTTATCAAGAATCTGAGGATAATGATTTGCAAAATGATGATATAGAAGATGATAATTTTACTAATTTACCAACAAGTGAGATAACTCTTTGAAAAAATTATACAGATATAATAAATTTATTTCCAGAATATAATTTTAATAGGATGGAGGTAAACATTAATCTTTTTGATTTAACAAACGAATATCCAGATGATTACCTGGAATTTTATTCTAAAGACCTTACTATTTACTTTTTTGTATGAAATAGATATTCTAACTTAAAAGATATATTTAGTGTTTTAGCACAAGAGCTTCCATTTTCAGTTAATGAAGTAAATAACTTTTGAGATAATTCATTTTTTATTAATATAAACGAAGATATTGACGATAATGTTATTAGATTAGTTATATCTAATAAATGAGTTGTTTTTTGATTGAAAATAAATAAAAATGATTATAATCAAGTAAAAGAAAAATTAGATAATTTATAAAATAATTAAACAATACAATGTCAAACAAAATTTATGTTACAAAGGAGTGATTAGTTAATCTTCAAAATGAATTAGAACATCTAAAAACTACAAAAAGAGTGGAAATAGCTGAAAAATTAAAAGAAGCAATTTCGTTTTGAGATTTATCTGAAAACTCTGAGTATGAAGACGCTAGAAGTGAACAAGCTCAAGTAGAGTTAAGAATTTCTGACCTAGAAGAACAATTAAAACATATTGAAATAATTGAAGAATGAAAAGATAAATGAGGAAGAGTAAATATGTGAGTGGTAGTAGAAATAAAAAATGTTGAATCTGGTGAAATAGATAAATTAAAAATAGTTGGTTCTACTGAATCTGATATTTTAGCAGAAACACCTACAATTTCAAATGACTCTCCAATTTGAAAAGCACTTCTTTGAAAAAAGAAATGACAAAAAGTAAAAGTTTCAGCTCTTGCTTGAAATTTTGAATTTGAAATAATGAGTATTAAATAATCTTAAAAAAAATGGAGTTTAACTTTTTTTATGAACACTTACTTTTAGTTCCTGCAATTACTTTTGTGATTACTGTTTTACTAAAGTGACTTTTTGTCAAATTAAAAACATGAGAAGTAGATGTTTCTAAAGCTTTATGAAGTTGATGAATGCCATCTGTTCATTCATCTGTTGTTGTCTCTCTTGCCACTGCAGTTGCAATTAAGTATTGAATTCAATCAGATTTATTTGCTATTGCTATGACTTTTACAGTTATCATTATTTATGATGCTATAAACGTTAGATTTGAAGCGGGGCAACATGCCGCAGCTATAAATCTTTCACTTTGAGAAAAAAAATTCAGAGAATCTCTTGGTCATTTACCAAGTGAAGCTTTTGCATGAAGTATAGTTTGAATAATTATTGCAGTTTTAATAAAATTTATATAAAAAAAGAAGATTTTTAAAATCTTCTTTTTTTTTATTCTACAGTAACACTTTTTGCCAAATTTTGAGGTTTATCAATATCTCTATTAAGATTTTTTGCTAATTCTACTGAAAATATCCATAAAGGAATTAAAGGTAAAAATGGAGTCAAAATAGGGTGAGTTTTAGGTATTTCTATTATGTCGTCATAAATATCTTTCATATTATCTCCAGCTGTAATTACTCATAAAACTAGTCAATTTCTAGCTTTTATTTCTTTTACATTAGATATTGTTTTTTCTCTCATTATCGATTTTGGATTTATTACAACAACAGGGAAGTTTGGTCAAACAAGAGCAAGTGGTCAGTGTTTTAATTCTCCAGTAGAATAACTTTCAGCATGAACATAACTTAATTCTTTTAGTTTTAAACTACATTCACAAGCTGTTCAGTAAACTAGGTTTCTTCATAAAAAGAAAAAATTATTATATTTAGAATATTTATCTGCCAAAGTTTTGTATTGTTTTTGCTTTTCTAACAATCATTCTAGTTTTCAATCTAATTCTCATAATTTTTGTATTATATCTTTTGCTTCATTTATTTGTAAATCTCTTTTCATTCACATTGATAATGACATAAGAAGTAATACTGCTAATTGAGCTACAATATTTTTTGTTGAAGCTACTCATATTTCCATTCACGAATGAGTATAAAGTCACATATCACACATTCTTGCGATTGTACTACCTACAACATTTACGATTCAAAAACTAAAACATCATTTTTCTTTTACCATTCTTACAGATTCTCTAACATCAGCTGTTTCTCAAGATTGAGACATAAAAATATAGAGAGTTTTTTTATTAGGAATAAATTTTTCATATAAAAATTCACTACTAACTCTAACTTCTGTTTTTATTCAAGCTAATTCTTCAAACCAATTTTTTCAAACTATTCAAGCAAAATAACTTGATCATGAAGCAATTATTTCTATATTTTCAAATCCTAATTTATTTAATTCTTCAAGAGTTTCATTATTAATTGTTTTATTCTCAAAATTAATTCTTCATTTTAAAGCATTTCTCAAAACATCAGGAATCTCATTTATCTCTTTTTGAGTATATGTTTCAAATTTTCATTTATCGGCGATTCATAAATCAGGAGTTATTTCTGAAATTTCTTTTTCTATTTTTTGTCATTCTAAAGAATATATTTGGTATTTTCAGTCTTTTATAACTACTGTTTCTCTATCTTCAAGAATAATAAATTCATTAGCAACTTTTCATAATGCATTTATGTCACTAGATATAAAAACTTCTTCATCAGAAATTCATACAATCATCGGACTTCATAATTTTGCTCATATAAGAGTTGTTGGATCTTCTTTATCGATAACTGCTATAGAATATGCTCAGACTAATTTTTTTGTTATTTTTTCAATTGTTGAGAACAAATTACCATCATATTTATCATGAATTAATTTTGCTATTACTTCAGTATCTGTATCAGAATAAAAATTATATTTTTTTTGAAGTTCATTTTTTAATTCAACATAGTTCTCGATAATTCAGTTGTGAACTACATAAAATCTATTATCTTCACTATAATGTGGATGAGTATTTTCTACTGTAACTTTTCCATGCGTTGCCCATCTAGTATGAGCTATTCCGCAGGTGAAATTTCAATCTTTATTGTTATTTTTTTCTATTTTTGATGCTAGTGCTGAAACTTTTCATATAGATTTTTCCAAGAAATCATTTTTTTCTTGATCCACTGCAAATATTCAAGCGCTATCATATCATCTGTATTCTAATTTTCTAAGTCACTCTACCAAAAATGGTATAGAGTTATTTTTTCAGTTGTATGCAAAAATTCAACACATAATTTTTATTCATTACAAAAATAATACTTTTTATTATAACAATTTTTTTGTATTTAAAAATAAAAAATTAACAAAAAATAAAAAAGGTATTACTTAATTGTAATACCTTTTTATAATTATACTCTAATTTTTGTAACTTTTTGTCAGTATTTTAGACATTTACTTGTTATACATTTACCAGTAATTCAAGCGAATAGTGGCAGTAATCACATTAATGTAACAAATACATCAACATCTAAGTTAGGAACATCTTCTATAATTCAAGCTATAAAGAATAAAACTATTGCAAAAACTACTTGTACAATTCTCATAATTTTTTTCTTTGCTATACATAAGTTAGTTAACCCCATAATTATTGGAACTATTCAGATAGCAATAATACCATAAGTAATATAAGTAATTGCCATTTCACTTAATTCAAATCAAAAAATCACACTTTGTATTGCATTTGGATTTTCTTGTAAGAAAAAGTTGTAATACATTACAGCAATATATAGTAATCAAAAAATAGTTCTAGAAATTAAAATAGTTCTATCACTAGGTCTTTTTTGTAAAGTTTTAATAAATCCTAACATTTCTTCTACGTGTTAAATAATAAATATGTTACTATATTAAAAAAAAACACAAAAAATCAAAATTAATTTTGACTTTTTATAAAAATTTATATAATACACAAGCTCAGTTGAAACGAGATACTTGTATTGGGGTGTAGCCAAGCGGTAAGGCAACGGACTTTGACTCCGTCACTCGGGGGTTCGAATCCCTCCACCCCAGCCATTACAAACCTAGCCATTTAAAAAATATAGAATAGAAAATAAAAAAAGTTTGTTTTTTATTTTATGTTTTTTACATTATTTTGGTCTAAGACTTAAGAAATAAGAAAAATTAGGGTTTTTATTTTTTAAGTTTTAAGCTTAAAAATATTTAAGGCTTGCAGGTTTTTAAATATTAATAATTTATTTTTTAATTTAGTATAACATGATAGCTGTTATAGAATTATGATGAAACCAATTCACTGTACAACAAGGTGATATAATTGATGTAAAAAAATTAGATAAAGAAGTTAATTCTACTTTTTCTATTGAAGCTTTATTAACTTCTGATGCAGAATGAAATTCTACACATGTTTGAACTCCTTTAGTAGAAGGTTCAAAAATAGAATTAAAAGTATTAGAACAATATAAAGGTGATAAAGTTAGAGTTTTTAAAATGAAATCTAAAAAAAGAAATATGAAAAATAACTGATTTAGACCTCACTTAACAAAAGTAGAAATTTTATCAGTTGCATAATTATTTATTTTTTTGAAAAATCTTATTTTTAAGTATAATAACTTAAAGTAAGATTTTTTTATATAGATTTTATTTTTATATATAAAAAATTTGGCTTTCTTAAGTTGGGTTGCAAGAATTTATATTTTGTATGTTAACCCATTTTATACTTTAAAAAACAATTTTGAGAAATAATAAAGCAAGAGTAAATATTAAAGCTCGTATTGATAGACATTTAAGAATTGTAAAAGATTGAAAATGATTTTGAAATTCTGTGTTAATTGATAAATGAATTACTAATTATCACTTTTATTTAGTTCTTTTTTTTATAATATTTATTTTTCCATTTTATCCAACATTAGCATCAGTAGTTTATAATAATTCGTCTTATGAGTTTTATAGATGAGATATTGATGAATCAAGTATTTTAGAATCATATTATGGTTGAGACTCTGAGTGAGATTGAGCTTATAATTGACCGATTTTTGAAACTACGGATTCTTATATTTCTGTTAATACAGTTTTAAATGACAGTAGAAATATAGAATGAACTAATGAGATATTAAGTTATGAAGTAAAACCTTGAGATTCTTTTTCAATGTTAGCTAATAATTTTAATGTTACAATAAACTCAATTCTTTGGGCAAATGATTTTGAAAAAACTCATACTCTTCGTCCAGGTGAAGTTATAAAAATACCACCTGTATCGTGAATTATTCATAAAGTTGCATCGGGTGATACTATTAGCGAATTAGCTCAGAAATATGATATAGATGAAGAAAATATCAGAAAACAAAACTGATTATCTACAGCTGAATCTATAAAAATTTGAGATAATCTAGTTCTTCCCGGAGCTGAAAAAATAATACCAAAACCAACATATGTTGCTCCTGCTAAAGCTGTAGCTACTACAACAAGAACAAATTCAACGGCTAGTTCAAATAATAATTCATCTTGATATGATTTTGCAAATGAAGCTTCTAGTCAAACTGTTTGAGCACAATGAAGTTTTAAGCTGACTTGGAGACAACCTCAACATACTTTTTATTGGGGTAATTGTACTCGGTACGTAGCTCAATATAAGAATGTGAATTGGTGAGGTAATGCTAATAGATGGATTGCAAATGCTAGAGCAAAATGACATGCTACTTGATCAGAAGCAAGATTGTGATCAATCGTTCAATTTAGTGGTAGATGATATAATCCTAGATACGGACATGTATGAATCGTTATGGAAGTTAATTCTGACCATATAATTGTTTCAGATATGAACTATAGAAAATTAAATGAGGTAACTTATAGAAAAGTTCCTATTAATGATAGAAGTATAGATTGATATATTTATGTTGATTAATAAAAAAAATCCCAATTTTGGGATTTTTTTTATTTTCTCATTGCATTACTAATTTTGTAAACAACTTGATTTATTGGATTTAGTGTTTTGTGAAGTTGTTCTCTAAAAACAAGATAATCTTCTCTAACTAATTCTAGTAAAATATTTACTGTAATATAATTTTCATATTCAGAATAAGCCTTGAAAGCTACTGGGAAGGTTTTGTAGGTATTCTCTATTTCATTATTTATAGAATTAATTTTATTATTTTGAATTGTTAATATTTGACGAATTCAAACTCAATTTTCTATATCTTCAATTATACTTTTATCTAGTTTTGAAATATTATCATTTACTTCTTTTAAGTATTCTAAATAATAATTATATTTGCACATTTCATAAGTAGTTTGTCTTAAAACAGAGCTTTTTATTATAGAGTTTTGCCTAGAATCATTTATTTTACATTTTCAATTTTCTCAGTTTTGATTATTTATATTTATTATTTCTGCTTGTTTTTGTTCTATTATATTTTCGAAATCTTTTAATTCACCATTTTGTCATGTTAAAGTTTTTAAAAACTCTAACGCTCTATAATTAGATACGCTAGTTGCACAATTGTATATTCAGTCCATATTTTTTCTATATGTATTTTTTGCTATTTCTAAATCTCTTCAAACTTCATAAGATCAAGATAATCACGATAAATTATCTAGATTTAAATATCTGTTTTCTTCGCCCATTAAATAAATTGTTTCAGAATTATTATTATCAAATCTGTATTCTCCACATACATTATTAACTCTCTCTTGATACAAATTAAATCACCTTTTTGTTGATAAAGAAGGAGTTTTATTTCAAAAAACATTTGTTATAGTAATAAATGTAATTATTAATATAAAAATAGAAATTATTTTTTTCATTTTAAATTTTGTTATTTTTTAAAAAATTTTAAGTCTTCATATTTCTTTTACTATTTTTCTGTTTCAAATTAATTCTATTATTTTATAATTTTTGTATTCTGTCAAAAATTTTCATTCAGAAGAAATTTTGATTCTAGCGTATCATCATAAATTTTTTAATTTTATTTTTCCAATTCATGAATCAAAAGTAGCAACATTATTTATTAATCATTTTATTGAGTTATTTGATAGGTTTTCGTATTCTATCGAGCTTCAATCCAAAATTTGTATTGTAAAATTTTGATTTTTATTGGTTTCTATCAAATATTCTTCTCACTGTTTTAATCATACTTCAACATTATTATTTTCTTCAAAAATTAAAGATTGAGTACTTGATAATTCTTTATTTTCAAAAATTTTTGTATTAATAGCTGTATTCAAAATATTTTCTTTTTGAGTACTAATTTTTACATTTTTCTTAATTTGTTCATTTTCTTTTAGATTTTTTGTTATTGTTGTACTAACACTTATGAAAGATACAGACATTATTAAACTTAAGAAAATTGACCAAATTAATATTGAAGCATCTTTAGCTATTTTTTGCATAAAAATTATTATTATGGTAAACTATTTTTAATTATATATATAACTTTTAAAATACCAAGTTATGGTTGTAAAAAAAGAACAAAATTTTGAAGAAGAGCTAAAAGAAACTATTCTTTCTAATGAAAAAAAGAGGGAATATAGGTCATCAAAATTTCAAAAAATAGAAGATCAAATAAAAAATAGTATCAAACTTCAAAAAACAGACGATGCACTTAGAGACTTAACAATTTGAGCACTAATTTTAAAAAGTAGTGATATTCATTTTGAGGTTTTTGAAGAATATGTAATTATTAGATTTAGAATTGATTGAGTTTTAGTTGATATTTTTAAG
>JBEPWB010000046.1:0-9339 GCA_041642635.1 bacterium | reverse complement strand
AGGCTGAGTTCTGTGAAGTAAAATGCTACTACAAAAATATGATTTATGAGTTTCAAGTGCTACAGTTAGAAATGATATGGCAAAATTAGAAAGCTTAGAACTAGTTTTTCAACCATATAATTCAGCATGAAGGATGCCAACATCAAAATGAATTAGAGCATTTGTTAATTATTTGATGGAACAAGTTCCTGAATATTTTTTAGCGGTAGAAAATATTGAAAACAAAAAATGAACAATAAATAATATTTGGGATTTTGCTGACAGAATAACTTTTGAACTGGCTAAAAATACTTCAGAAATAGCATTTTTTGCAGTGGAAGAAAAAAATATAATGAAATATTCTTGATCATGAAAATTCTTAGAAAATAATCATAAAAGATTATGAGACTCTATTTTTTCAATAATAAAAATGCTTGATGATAAAGATAGTTTTATAAATTTTATAAAAAGTTTTCCTTTAAATTCAAGTATAGATGTTTTTATTTGAGAAGAAAATATATTGCCTTTTTTGAAAGATTATACAATAATAGTAAAAAAAGTTTATATAGACTGAGCTAAAGCTTATATATGAATAATATGAAGTTTAAAAATGAATTATAGCTTTAATATAAGCGTTGTAAACTGAATAATAAAATAAGAATGGATTTTTATTAATCCATTCTTATTTTATTTAGTTCTTCTTGTCTAGAATTCATAGCATCAACTGCTTCTCTAGCGCTATCAGAAGATGTTTCTAAAGTTTCTATATAATCATTTGTAATATCTCAAGTTTGTTTTACTTCTTCTTGGCAAGATGCAAAAATAAATGTACAAATTAACAAAATTATTATTTTTTTCATATTTTTTTATTAATATTTTAAATCTTTAATTATTTTTTTCATATCAAGCTTTAACTCTCAAATAAATTTTTGTTTTTTAGAATACATATCAAACTCTAAACTATAAGCATGTAAAGCTTGTCTTTGAAGTCAAAAATCACTTAAAACTTCATTATTTATTTTTTTATTAGAATAAACTTTATCTCAAATTATTGGAAATCAAATACTTGCTAAATGAACTCTGATTTGGTGAGTTCTTCAGGTTTCGATGTTTATTTTTAAAAAAGTATATTTATCATTAATATAAGATAAAACTTCTCAGTTAGTCAAAGCTAATTTTGGATTAAGTGGATTTTTTGTTGTCATTTTTAGTCTATTATTTGGATCTCTTCAAATATAACTCTCTATTCTAAAATTTTGTTGTTTTACTTTTCAATAAACTATTGCTAAATAATTTTTGCTTATTTTTCTATCTTTTATAGTTTTTGACAAATAATTCATCATTTTATCAGTTTTGGCAATCAAAATAATTCAAGAAGTTTCTTTGTCCAATCTATGAACAATTCATGGTCTTTCTACTCAATTAATTGCAGGCAAATTATTTTTGCAATGATGTAAAATAGCATTTACTAAAGTATTAGAATTTCATCATTCTCAAGGAACTGGATGAACATTTATTCAAGCATCTTTATTAATAATCAGAATTTCGTCGTCTTCAAAAATAATATCTAAGTTCATATTTTGAGCTTCTATTTTTTCTAAAGATTTTTTAATAATTTTTAATGATATTTCATCTTTTGAATTAATTTTTATATTTTTATTAACTATTTTTCAATTAACTAAAACATTTCATTCATCAATTAATTTTTGAATATAACTTCTAGAAAAATCACCAAAAAGAGCAGATAAATAAATATCTACTCTTACTTTTTTTTCAGAATATATACAAAAATTATATATCATTTTTTTAAAATATTATAAACCTAGCGATGATTTTATATCATCAATTTTTGATTGATCATCAGATTCTTTTTCTTTAGCTTGAATTTCTACGTGATACAAATCACCTAATTCTAACCATTCTTCGTTCTGTTTTGATACTAATTTTTTTATATCATCAGGATGTTGTTTTGCCAAATCTCTGAACTTAATTCTTTCCTCAGTAAAAACTTTTTTTAGTTCATCAAATTGAAACTGAGACAAAGTAGGAATAGCATCAATTACTCTCTTTTTTTCTCAAGTATTTAAAGAAAGACTGAATTTTAATAAATCCATAAAATCTTGCTCATCAACATTTACTTCTAAAGAATGATTTCTGATAAGTCATAGAACCAAGTCATCTACTTGTTCTTCTGTTAAATTATTTTCTTGCATAATAGTGTTGAAAAATATTAAATTTCTCTTATATTATAAGAATAAAATATAAATTTCAACATTATTTTCTAAAATTTTAAAATTGTCAATTTTTAAAGATAAAGCAGTAGTTCTAAAAATAGACAAAATAAGGGAAAAAGACTTATTATATACTATATTTACATATGAGTATTGAAAAATTAGAGCTAACAAAAAATTCTCAAATAAAGAAAAAAATATCGATTTATGAAATGTGATAAATTTTGAAATACATACAAAAGAAAATGTAAAAATTCACAAAATAAAAAACATAAAAATAAAATCTAGTTTTGATTTAAAAGAAAAAAATTTTGAAATAATAAATCTTTATTTAGAAATTTTGGCTTTAATTAATAGAGAAATCTGAGATTGATTACAACACAAAGAAATTTTTGAAGTATTAGAACATATAAATAATTATGAAAAAATTGATAAAATAAAATTAATAAATTCTTATTTAAAAATAAATTTTTTACTCTGAAATATTTGAACTGAGAATAATGACGAGATTATTGAAAAAATTTTAAAATTTATAAATAATAATCATATAAAAGAAATTTTTAGACTATCTGGAATAAATGATAATTTAGAACAAAAATTACTAGAAATAAAAAATAATATTCAATAAATTGAATATTATTTTTTTCATATGATTACTTCTTCATCTCAAAAATAATTATTTTCAGTTGATTCAATAATATGATTTACATAAGTTTCTATAAAATATTTTTTTGAGTCATTTATAGGATTTAAATAAATATCTTTTGAGCTCAAATTTTCTTCTCAATTTATTTTGTAAACTAGAGTTTTTTCTGAATTATTTTTTATAAAAATAGCATAATCTTTGTTTGCAAAATCAAAAGAAAATTCATTTCAAGTAGAAACATTATTCAGTGATAAATTATTTCAAGATAAGTTAATAAATCAATTTTCTGAATTTAAATTGGAAGTTTGGTAAATATTATTTGTAATAAGTCAACTAGAAGAATTAAAATATGATTTATCAAATTCGACAATTTTTAAATCATAATCTAAGTTATCTTCTCAAGAAAAAACATCTAGATAAATTTTTCAAGAAGTAACATCTCAAGACTTTACAAAAAAACTAGAAGCAAAATCATTATTAGTATTTGAATCTATAAAATCGTTAGTTTTAGAGTTATTCCAAAAAATATTATAATATCATTCATAATTTGAATTAATGTTTCATTGAATATTTAATCTAGCAAAGTTATCATCATCAAAAAAATTATCTGGATAATTAACATTTCAGCTAGAAGTAGGTATATAATTATCACTATTAAAATTCATATCAAGAAAATTTCAACCTCAAAGTCAAGAACTATCAAACTCTAAGACTGAATTATCTGAGTCATTAAGATTTCAATCAGAATACCATAAATCTCAGCCTGGCGTAGCCCATTCATAAAATTCTATTTCATTTATATTTATTGATTCCTGAGTTCAAAGTCAATTAATACTTATTCACGAAACTTGTCATGTGCTTCTAAAATTAGCATGTCAAAAATTTATTTCAATATTATCTCTTGTTGAAACTCAGCTAATAGTTGAAGTTATAGTACTTCAATCAGTAAATTCATAAACAATCTTTGCATTATTCCAAAAATCTTGATTTGTAGTAATATCTTTATTTATAATTATTTTTGATAAATTTACAGGAATGGAAAAATCAAATCAAATACTTGGTTTTTGAGTTTTTTGAGAAATATAACTTGTAGAATTATTAGAATCTAAAGTATTAGTAGCAGAAGAACTAGAATCTAATTCTTGAGTAGTTTCAGAATTATCAATAGAAACTCAAGTTATTTTTTGCTCATTAATAAAAAAATCATTTAACAAATTAGTTGTAACTCAGTCATAAGTTACGTTACTAAAATCAGCAATATTTTTATCATAATAAAGACTTCAATCTAGTCAAGAATAACTAAAGTCACAATGAAAATCTCAAAAATTATTTCTAAAACTAGAGTTTATATTGCTTCAAGTCATCGTAACTCAACTAAAAGAAAGATTATTTGGACAAGAAAAAAAATCTTCAAATCATCATCAGTTTGAGTTATAAAATTTTGATAATTCTATATTTATTTTTCATTTCTTAGCTATTTCATGGTTTAAAATTTGATTTCTTTGAGAAAAAATCAAACTGCTATCAACAACAAAAGTATTATTCAAAACTATATATCAAATTATTAATGAAATATTTATTAAAATTAACAAATATACAAAAATACTGGCTTTTTTATTTAATGATTTCACAAAAAATTTTTTTAAAAAATTAAATTATATTTTTCCAAATATTCTTCACTAACAAAAACATCTTCGTAATCACTTCAAAATTCATCTTCATTATAAAAATAATTAAGAATATAATCAATATTCAAAATATTATTATTATAATTTGCTTTGAATTCTTTTATTCTCAAATAATCAAAAATATTTCAGGTATTGAATTCTTTTGAATAAATAGCTCCTGAATTAGAATTTATTTCATTAATTTCTCATGCTGATAATTCCCTAAATCATAAAAAATTTTTTCAATAAATATTATTTCTTTGTAATAATTTTGTATCAAAATTTACTCATCAAACAAGCAATCATGATGTTGAATCTATATTTTGAAGAAAAATAATATTATTTGGACTATTTGATCTAGAATATGTGGGAGCAGTAATTCATGAAAAAACTTTTACTTCTCAAACTCAAGAAGCAAAAAAATCATCTAAAGAATCTTTAAATGTGATATTTTGCTCAAATGAACTTATTTTTATATCATTATCTGTGATCTCAGCAATACTGTCAGTTATAAAAACTGAAATAATAGTTAAAACTATTCAAGTAATTGCCAATGTAATCATCAATTCTGCTAAAGTCAATGCTTTATTATTCTTAAAAAATTTCACAATTTTGAAAAATTAGTTATATTTTGTTTAATAATATATATATTAATCGTTTTGTAAAATGAAAAGCAATAAAAACGCTGACTCAATTGCTTGAATAATAATTGCTGTATTTATTTTATCATTTATACTATTGTGAATTTTGAGTATGATTTGATACAATAACGATGTAACTGCTGAACTTGAAAGTAAATATAGAGAATTTAATGTCGAATCAAATGTAAAAAATTTATCAAAAAAATTAGATATTGAAAAAGTTGAAAATTGAGAAATTTTTTACATAAATAAGACTAGTGAATGAAAATTTGATATATTAACTGGAAGTTGAAACGAACAGTACAAATATGTTGATAATTTTTTAAACAATATAAATCCAGAAAATTATTTTTGAGATAAGTACGAGTTGTACTTTGAAAAAGATTTTGATATATTAAGAACTGAACTAAAACCAAGCGAAATAAAAAACTGAGTTTTTAATTTTGATGGTTTTGATATGGATTGAGATTGAAATATTTGAAGTAATTATAATCAAAACCAAGCAATAAACTCTTGGGTTGATACTTTGAACTGAATAAATGCACAATCTTCAAACTGACCAATTTTTGATAATAATTCTATAAGTAATAATTCTTGAGCAGTTTTCTCTTGATCAAATAATTTAAACATACCTGAAAGTACAGAAATTAATAATTCTAATGCCCAAGAAAAATCTTTTGCAATAATTTTTAAAACTTGAGAAAATATAAATAATTTTCAATATATTTATAAACAATGAAATAATAATTCTTGATATGCAATTCAAATAAAAAACTCTAGACTTTATGCATGAGCTTGGAATAATTCTTGGCCATCATGAAATCAATACAAAATAAGTGATGTTGAAATAAATAAAAATACTATTTACACTTTAATATTCACACATGATTCTTCAGGATTAATTAGTGAAAATAAAATTCATTTTTATTTGAATTGAATAAAATTCTCTGAACTAAATAATATTTGAATACAATCAGCTCATGCATGAAATATTAGCATTTGATCATCTCAGTGAGATTCTATTGATTTATCAAACAATACAAGTATAAATAGTTCTAATACTTATTATTTTGAATGAAAAATTTGAGAATTTAGTTCATGGAATAATTCATTATCTCAAAATGAAGTAAATTGAATAAACAATTATCTTGAAAATAAATGGATTTTGAATAAAAAAAATATAAAGTATAATTGAATTAATACATTTTTTAGAAAAATAAATTAAAAAAAATGAAAAATAATAAATATGCCTTTTCTTTTGCCGAGTTAGTAGTTAGTGTAGTAATTTTAGCAACCCTTAGTACTCTAGCAGTTATGTCTTATAGATGAAACCTAGAAGGCTCAAGAGACGCACAAAGGACTTCTGATTTAACAAAGTTATCTTCTGCATTTAAATTATACGCTCAAGAAAATTGAAGATTACCAAATCCTTGAGAAAATTTTGCAATAACTTACAATAATAATGAAGTAGCTTTTCAATGAAAATTTAATAATCAAGTTTCTCTGAATAACATTGATACACTGCCCCTTGATCCTAGAACGAAAACACCCTATATTTTTTCAATAACAGATAATTTTCAAGAATTTGAAATAGCTACAACTTTAGAAAAATGAGATTATCCAATAGCACATACGACCTGAAACTATAAATCAGTTTCTAAAAATATTTTACCTTCAATTATTTTGGCGTTGGAAAGAAGTCCTGGAGGTAATGCAGACATAATGTCTTGAATAATAGATTCAGCATGAATTAATTGATCAGAAAATAATAAAAAATTTGTTTTAGATAATCAATGATATAATCTTGTATACAATTTTGAAGAACCAATTAGTGCTGTTTCTGATTTAAGATGAAGATCAATTAATGATATTTTGTTAGAGTTAGAACAAAATAATTATTATTGGCAAAATATAAATTATAGAAATTGTGAACAAATATGAAGTGCTAATAAAAATATACAAAATGACTGAACCACTTTAGAATATCAAATATTGAATCAAAGCTGATCAATTGTAAACACAAATTGTACATTTTAAAAAATAAATCACAAAATTTGTGATTTATTTTTTTGCTTTTAGTACTTTTTTTTTATAATAAAAATAGAATAAATTTATAAAAAAAAATTGTATGAAAAAAATAATATTTAGTGTAATATTTCTGATGCTCTGAAGCTGAGTATCCGCAGAAAATGAGGAAGAGTTAAATAATAAAAATAATATTAATACTCAATGTTATAAAAGTTTTTATGAAATACAAACGACAAATATAGAAAAAAATAAAAATAATGAATTAAAAATTATATTAGAAAATAAAAATGATATTATTTTAACTCAGTCATGAGAATTATTACCATATCTTACAATAGCAGAAAAACTAAAAAAAATAGAGTACAAAAATGAGTATTGAATAAAAGAATTATCACCTAATGATTTCAATCAAAATACTTACAAAGAAATGGATACTCTAGAGAGTAAAAGTATAGTTTTTGAATTAGAAAAAAAACTAAAAGAATGAAATTTTGTTTTTAATTTTGATTTTGAAGCAAAAAACTATGATTTACTTATTTATATTTCAAAAGACTGAAAAAATTTTGATTTGGTAGAACAAAATGATATACAAAATCACAGTTTTAAATATGTAAAACTAGAAACAATTTGTAAAAATTTTTGATGTGGTAGGGAAAAAATAAAAATTAACGAACTTAACTTTAGAGAGAATACAAAAACTATAATTACAAAAATACAAAATAAAAAAGATATAAAAATATACACCGACAACAATTGTGAAAGTATAAATTTTATCAATAATAATCCCGAAAATCTAAATTTTGTGAATAATAATGAAGTTCCAACTATAGAAATAAATTTGGAAAAAAATCCAGATTATTCATCTAGCCTAAAAATTGATAATAAACAAAATAATGAGGAAAATACAGAAATTTCATGAGAAAAAATAGATGAAAATTTAACGCAAGAAGAAAATACTTTATCAGAAGCAAAAGAAAATAATACTAATACTGGGAACACGACAAACTCTGGAAACATTAGTAATTCATGAAATATTTTAGGAAATAATGATTTATATGAAAATCCAAATAAACAAATTTTAGAACTAGAAGATAATGAAATAATAAGAGAAAATGCATGATTAAGAATTGTAGTTATTTTATCTATAATTTTTATGTTTATATTTTATGCTTATTATTTGATTAAAAATTTTAAAAATAATTAAAATAATATGGTTAAATTATTAAATGATATTTGCAAAGTAATTTCTTTATCTCTTTGAATTATTTTATCTAATTTGTTTTTATATTCACAAAACGATGTCGCATTAATAATATTAGTTTGAATTATTTTTTGAATTATTATAAAATTAACATTATTTTCAAAATCATACATTGAATCAAGAGTAGAATTTTTTTATGAATGAATACAAAAAAGACTAGAAAATGTACAAATTAAAAAAATAATTCCAGAAAAAAAATTAGAAACACAAAAAGAAAAGAAAAAAATAATTTATAGTTATTCAACAATTGTAAATGAAGCTTGAATTGAAAAAGAAAAAACAAAAAATAATCTAATTTCAAAAAATTATAAGATAGAAAAAAAAGATAGTAAATTAAGTGAAAAATCTTTTGATGAAACAATAAAAAAATTCTTTTGAAAAAATTTTCTTACAAAAATATGAGCAATATTAGTGTTTTTAGGAGTATTATTTTTACTAATAATAGTTTGGGATAGTATAAGTGAAATAACTAAAATAATTATATGATTTTCTTTTGGTTTTTGATTATACTGATTTTGAATGAATTTATTAAAAAAGTGAAATAAAAATAATTGAGAAATTTTAATTTGATTTTGATTATTAATAAATTTTTTAGTAATTCTATGAATGAAATACTTAACAGGTTTTCAAGATGAAATTTTTACAATAATTTTATTAGTTTTAATGAGTATGAATACTTATTTTAGTGTTTATACAGGTAAACTTATTGATTCAAAAAATATAATTCTTTATTGATTTATTCTATCATTTATAAATCCATTTTTCATTTGATTACATCTAGATTATCCTTATTTAACAATAATTTATACGATAATATTATCTCTTTGATTAATAAAAGTAAGCTCAAAACAAAAAAATAATAATCAAATTATTGTTTGATTTTTTA
>JBEPWB010000045.1:0-9594 GCA_041642635.1 bacterium | reverse complement strand
ATTGCAAAAGATCAAATTTGAAATCTTTATTATAATAAATGAAGATGTCCAGATTTAGGTTGATATAATTATTGGAAATGAGAATTAGATAAGGTTGGTTATTCAGAAGTAGAAAAACACTTTAACTGATCTTTGGCTAGAGATTGTTTAGAAAAAACAGGAACAACTAGTACGACTCAATGTTTCAATAAGATGTTTTGTCCATCAGGTTATAGTTATGTAAGAAATTCTACAACTTGTAAAAAATAATAAAAAGCTACCCTTTTCGGGTAGCTTTTTTGAAGAAATTAATGTTTTACATTAATTTTCTCTAACTCATTTTCGTATAATTCAAGACGTTCTGCTGGATCAGGGTAATCTTCATCAAGACTTCGCGCATGTTTATTAAAATATTTTTTGCGAAACATCTTTTTAAAACTTTCAAACTTTTTCCATCCCCGTTGAATACCTAGGTAGCTTTTAGTCATTGTATCTAACATGAGTAATTTCTCCTTTTTTTCTTTTAACTCTTAATTAATAATAAGAGTAAGTATAATTTTATATTAAAAAACTATGTAATGTCAAATTTTTAATTAATCCTTTACATTTGTTTTTTTCTTTTTATTATATTTTGTAATAAATTTAAGAATAAAACACATGAAAAAAATTTATCTAATTGATTGAAATAGTTTTATTTATCGTATGTTTTTTGCTTTGCCAGAATTTAGTACAAAAGACTGAACTATAGTAAACGCTCTTTTTTGAATGGCAAAATTTTTTGTTCATAGTCTTGTAAATGAAAAACCAGATTACATTGTTTATGTAAAAGATGCAAAATGAGAAAATTTTCGTCACAAATTATATGGGGAATATAAGGCAACTAGAGATAAAATGCCTGATAATCTCAAAAGCCAAGTTTGCTACATCGATGAAATGATTAAAAAAATGGATATTGATATTGTTGAAATTAATTGATTTGAAGCTGATGATGTAATCTGAACTTTGGCTGTTGAATTGTGAAATAATCCAGAAAATGAAGTTTTTATTTTGACTTGAGATAAAGATTTATATAGCTTGACTACTAAAAATGTATCTATTTATGATACAATGAAGAAAAAAATTTATAACTGAGAAAAAACAAAAGAAAAATTTTGAATAGAACCAAAATTAATAATTGATTATTTGGCAATTGTAGGGGATAAAGCTGATAATATTCCTTGAATAGAATGATTTTGACCAAAAAAAGCTGTTGATTTGATTAATAATATTTGAACAGTTGAAGAAATATTAAAACAAGTAGAATTAGTAGAATCATGAGAAAAACCATCAGATGATTTTGATAAATCTATTCAATCATGTTTTAAATGAAAAACTTTTGAAAAATTAGTTAATTCTAAACAAAACGCTATTTTGAGTAAAAAACTTGCAACTTTGGAATTAAATGTTGAGCTTGATAATTTTGATATTGAAAATTATTCTTTTGATGGAGTTAGTATTATCAACGAAGAAATAAAAGAATTTTTTAAAAAATATGAATTTAATTCTTTACTTTGAGAGACAGAATCAAAAAAATTATCTTCTTTTGATGATTTAAATTTGGATGTAAAAATAATTGATAATGACTCTGATTTAGAAAAATTATCAAAAAAAATATCGGAATATCAAGAAATAATTCTTGATACAGAAACAACTTCGCTTAATTATTTTGAAGCAGAATTGGTATGAATTTCTATTTATTTAGATGAAAAAAATATTTTTTATATAAATCGTTTACATAATTGAGAAAAAGTAAGTGATACATCTCTAAAAAAATTTTTAAATAGTATTTTAGAAGACGATTCAAAAACTATTGTTTGACATAATTTGAAATATGATTTACAAATTTTAAAATTATTTTTATCTGGAACTGATTTATCAAAACCAGAAAATAAAAATGATTGACAAATTAGCTTAAATATATAAAATGAGAGCTTGGAAATAGAATGTATTTATTAATAAAAAAAAGAAAAAAATGTTTAAAAGAATATGATTATTTTTAATAACAAACTTAGCTATAATTGTAGTTTTAAGTCTTGTTATATTCTTAGTTGAAAGGATTTTTTGAATAAACGTAACTTGATATTTGGGTTGAGGATATACATGATTATTTATTTTTGCTTTGATATTTTGATTTGGTTGAGCTTTTATAAGTTTGGCATTATCAAAATGGATGGCAAAAAAAGCTTACTCAATAAGTTTGGTTACAATTGATGATTATGATAGTCTTGATTCAAAACAAAAAATAGTTTTTGATGTTGTTAAAGATTTGGCAGAAAGAGAAAATATAAAAATGCCTGAAGTTTGATTTTATAATTCAGCAGAACCAAACGCATTTGCTACTGGTGCTTCAAAAAATAAATCATTAGTTGCGGTTTCTTCTGGTTTGATGAATACGATGGATAAAAACGAAATAGAATGAGTTGTAGGTCATGAAATGGCTCACGTTCTTAACTGAGATATGGTTACTATGACTTTATTACAATGAGTTTTGAATACTTTTGTTATATTTATTTCAAGAGTTTTAGCTTGAATAGTAAATAATTTTTTAAGTGATTGAGAAGAATCAGGTTGAATTTCTTGGGCTTATATTGGTTTTAGTATACTTTTTGAAATAATTTTTTGAGTATTAGCTTCTCTAATAACTATGAAATTTTCTAGATATAGGGAATTCAAAGCTGATGCTTGAAGCGCAAAATATGTTTGAAAAGAAAAAATGATTGCTTCTTTAGAAGCTCTAAAAAGAATGAAAGATTTGGCTTCTTCAGATGATTCAAAATTTGCTACAATGAAAATTTCTACAAAATGAAAATCTTGATTAAGAGCATTGTTTTCTAGTCATCCAGAATTAGACGATAGAATAAATCATCTAAAAAATCTTAATATGTAAAAAATAAAACTAATTTTTTTTAAAAATTAGTTTTATTTTTTTATTTTTTTGTTACTATATATTTATTATTTATTTAAATAAAATTTTATGAAAAAAATATTTATATTAGTACTTTTGAGTTTTAGTTTTGTTTCTGTTTACGCAAATACACAAATAGATTTTGCAAATAATTTGGCAAATAAATGAATTATTAATGATAATAGCAACAATCCAGAAAATTATGATTTGTCACAAAATGTTTTAAGACAAGAAATTGCTGCAGTAGCTAGAGGAGTTTATGAATCTAGAATGGAAGTTGAAATTGGTAGCTTAAAGAAAAATAATTGTGATAATATTTTTTCTGATGTAAGTTCTACAAATCCTAATTCTTGGGCTTGTTATAGTGTTGAAGCTTTGGTAGATAATGAACTTATTACTAGAAATGAAACTTTTAGACCAGAGGATAATATTACTAAATCAGAATCTCTTTGAATGCTTATTAAAGCGATAGGTTTTGATTATTCTTATAATCCTGCATTAAATACTACTTGGCAAGAACAAATTGTCGATTTTTCAGTAAAAAACTGAGTTGTAGAAAATTTCTCAGATTATAATTCTGATGCTTCAAGATGATGGATTTTTGAAGCGGCAAATCATGTTATAAAAATAAAAGAAGAACAAAAATATCAAAAAATAATAAGTTGAGAAGCTTTATAAAATAATTTTTTTAAAAAATGGAAAATAGTGAGTTATTAGAAAACTACAGGGAACAAATAAATACTTTAGATAAAGAATTAATTTATCTTTTTTTTAGAAGATTTGAAATAGTAAAAGAAATCTGAAAAATAAAAAAACAAGATTGAATTGCTCCGTTAGATAATTCTAGATGGAAAGAATTAATGGATGATAATCTTGAAGTCTCAAGAGAGTTTTGATTAAAAGATGATTTTGTAAATGATATTTGGAATAGAATTCACAAACAAAGTCTTGATTTAGAAAAATAAAAAAATAAATGTTTTTTAAAAAACATTTATTTTTTTATGTCAATTCTATACTATAAGCTTTTCCGTTAAAACCTGTAAGTCTAGAATATTCTTCTGGGGATAAATTTTCATTTTCACTAGCTGATCATCATGGATTATTAGATTTATAATAACTGTAATACATATTATCAGATCATTTTATTTCTACGTGTCAAAAATTCCTTCTAATATTACTTGCATTATTTGATTCAGCATTTTCATTATAAACAAGTATTTCTCAAGGAATAGATTCTTTTGGGTAATTTATTGATCTTGAATTTATTGTTATATTTTTGTTTATTATTTTTTCAATATCTATTCAAGCATTTTTTAATTCTTCTGGAGAATTAATTTTATAAATATTATTATTCCGTTGTGTAATAAAAGGATTTTCTACATTAATATTTCATCCTTCAAGAATTGAATCAAAATTTGCACCATTTCTTGCTGTTCTTATATTAATTGCATTTCTAATTCAATTACTTCTCATAAAAGTATCAATTAATTGATGAACTGCTAATCAGCAACTATTTTCTCAAGTTCTTCCGAGTAAATTTACTCATTCATTTTGTAACCAATCTCAAAATTCTCTTGATAAATTATTTTCTATATTTTCATTATTATTTTCTATATTATTAATGCTATTATCTTCTTGAATTAAGTTATCTAAAAAACTATTTTCTCATAAATTTATATCCACTTTTTTGTTATCTGAATTATTTTCATTAATTTCTTGAGAATTAGTTTGAGTTCAAAAATTTTCTATATTTAAAACTTGTCTGTTATAAATTGCTAACCTTTTTCATTCACTAGTAAAAAATTCTTCTCAATCATTTGTATATTTTTCTCAATCAATTGTAATTTCAGAATAATCTCAAAATAAATCGACAGCTTTCATTTCTCTATTTAAATGACTATTTGGTAAAATTATTTCTGTTCAATTACTTGTATTTTGAGAAAAAATTTGTCTTGCTTCTCTTTGATAATTATACTCAGAAATAATATTTCTCATTTTTAGAATATAACTATTTTTATCAGAATTATTTGCTAGTAAATCAAGCTGAGATTTTATAATATTTATATCTTTTTTGATAAATGATTCGTGAACTAGTGACTCAACAGATAGAGTTTCTGAAAAAGTAACAATATTGTTATTATTTTGTTTATCCATTATTGTAATATTTCAGTTTTCATCAATAAAAACAAAACTATTTGAACTAATATCATTTGATAAAATAATTGCTAATAATTCTGAATCTACTGAGTTTAATTTAGAAAAATTTTCTATAAATGAGCTAACATTTTCTCAAACTTCTCTACCACTTGCAATTTGTTCTGGAGTAAAAATCTCACTTATAGGAGAGTTTTTATAAGCAATAAAAGTATTTATTCAATAAATTCAATCAGCAATTGAACCCGTAATATATTGAATATTTTTTATTTCATTTCTTGATAGATTAGACATTTGTTCATTTATTTCTGAGTATAATTCAGAGTTTTTTATAATATCTTTTAGTTCTATTTCATTTTTTATTTCTGATAATTGTTCTCTAGTTTCATTTTGAATTTCTCAATTTTCTAAATTATATTCTTGAAGCATTTGATTTAATTCTGCTTTTTCTTGTTCACTCAAAATATTGTCTTCTAGTGAAGACATAGCTTTTTCTAAAAAATTTTCATTATTTTGAATATTTTCTGTTTGAATATCTGTATTTTCAATAGATCACATAAATTTATTATTTATACAATAATTACTTATATTTTATAATATTTTGTTTAAATAAGCAATTTTTATTATTTTTTATTTGAATTTTTTTATTAAAATATTATACTATATTTAGGTAAAAAAATATTTCTTAGAAAAAAGTTGGGTTGGAATCCATACTTGAAATATTTTTTACAAAAGAAAAAACTTCCGGGTGGAACCGTCCTTTGCACTATAAAAGGACCCTGGAGACAATATTTTCAAAAGAAAAATGTCTCACTTCAGGGTCTTTTTCTTTTGACAAAAAAATTTATTTTTTAAATTATTGTCTTATGAGTAATTTTACAATGAAAGATATCGTTAACTTATCACAAACTAGATGATTTGTTTACGCGTGATCAGAAATATATGGTTGATTGGCTAATTCTTGGGATTATGGGCCATACTGAGCTTTAATGAAAGAAAATATTAAAAATCTTTGGATAAAAGAATTTGTTCAAAAAAGAACAGATATGACTTTAATAGATTCTTCTATTTTATACAATCCAAAAGTTTGGGTTGCTTCATGACACGTTGGTTGATTCAGTGATCCATTAATTGATGATAAGAACACAAAACAAAGATTTAGAGCAGATAAATTATTAGAAGATTTGATTGAAAAATTAGATGATGCTGAAAATCATTTAAAATCAACTTATGGTGTTAATAATCTAGTTCCAGAATCTTGGCCACTAGAAGCTCAAACTGCTGTTATGAGATGAGAAAAAGTTATAAATCCTGATTCTTGAGAAGTTTGAGATTGGACGGACGTGAAAACTTTTAACTTGATGTTTAAAACAAAACAATGAGTTACTGATGATTCTTCTAACGAAATTTATCTTAGACCAGAAACTGCACAATGAATTTTTATAGATTTTCCTAATGTTCTTAGAACAAGTAGAAGAAAATTACCTTTTTGAGTTGCTCAAGTCGGTAAAGCCTTTAGAAATGAAATAACTCCAGGGAATTTTATTTTTAGAACTAGAGAGTTTGAACAAATGGAAATAGAGTATTTTTGTGAACCTGGAACAGATTTACAATTTCACAAAGAATGGAAAGAAGCTTGTATGAATTTCTTGGAAAACAGACTTTCTATAAAATGAGAAAACTTAAAATTAAGAGATCACGAAGATGATGAATTGTCTCATTATTCTAACGCAACAACTGATATTGAATACAAATTTCCTTTTGGTTGGGGAGAATTATGGGGTATAGCTGATAGAACTGATTTTGATTTAAAAGCACATATGTCAGAATCAAAAGCTGATATGAGTTATTTTGATCCAGTTAATAACAAAAAATTTATTCCTTATGTAATTGAACCAAGTGTTTGATTAAATAGATTATTTTTAGCTTGTATTAGTGATGCTTATACTATTGATGAAGAAAATAATAGAACATATTTAAAACTAGACCCAAAAGTTGCTCCGATAAAAGTCTGAGTTTTACCAGTTGTGAAAAAAATATGACATTTAGCAAAAGAATTATATGCTCAGCTGAGTGATGATTTTATGAGTGAGTATGACGAAGTATGAAGTATTGGTAAAAGATATGCTAGAATGGATGAAATAGGGACTCCTTTTTGTGTTACTGTAGACTCTAATAATTATGAAGCTTGAAAAGTTACAGTTAGATTTAGAGATTCTATGGAACAACAAGATGTTGAAATAAGTGAATTAAATGAATTTTTAAGAAAAAATATGAAATAAAAAAATAAACTTACAAAATTGTAAGTTTATTTTTTTATAATTCTGAATTACTTTCTTGAGAATTTTCATTTGTTTTGTCTTTCATTTTATAACCAACTATTGGGTACATAATAAATGGAACAAAAATAAATCAAATGGTAGCTCATACTCAATAACCTGTTCTTTTTGAAATAGAATGAACTAATATTACCCACATAACAAAAGCATAAATTGAAGCAATTAAAAGGCTTAATCAAAATGTGAAAAATGATAGGAAGAAACCAATAATTAATGCTAATACTGGGAAAACTACAAAGTTAACAAATGATTTATTAGCAGCCGTTAAATAATTATATATTTGAATAATTGGAACAAAACTTAACCAAGGATATTTTTCTCATAGTTTTTTATTTATAAGAAATAGTCAAATAGCTGTAAATATAAAAAATAGTAATCAGAAAGAATTTACAAAAACAATTATATTCTGAGCCATTTCTAACAATTGAGAATCAAATCCTTCTATTTGTACTTGAGTAGTTGTAACATCAACAGAATTTTCCATAGTTGATAAAACTTCGTTTAATTGTTCTTCATTCATAACCACTTTTTTATTAAATAAAATTTGAATATTTTTGTAAATTAATAATATATATTTATATTACTTTTTCAAATTTTTTTATTATGAACGTAAAAGAAAAACTATTAGATAGAATGGAACAATCATTTTTTATCTATAAAAAATGATTTTTAGAATTAACTCTGCCATTTTTTATTTATACTTTTGTTTGATTTTATTTAATTCCTGTAATTTTGATTTCAGTTATCTGACCAGTATTTTTCTCTTATTATAATAATTGAAATGATATTTATAATTACTATTTATTATATCTATTTACTTTGCCTATTTTATTTTTGGTGATTTTTTATATTTTTTCATATATGTTTGTTTTTATTTTGACTTTAAAAAATATAATTTTTTATTTTAAAAATTATGAAAATCCCACTAAAAATAATTTAAAACAAAAAATTATAGATTCTAGAAAAAGTATGATAAAAATATTAAAAACTTATTGGTATATTTTTGCTTACGTAGCATTAATTCCAGCATTGTTTTTTATAGTTTGATGAATATTATTTAATGCTACTTATTTTTTAGAATTACCTGAATATTTTTCTAGAGTTTGAACTCTGCTTATGTTAACTTGAATAGTATTATTTATATTTTTCTCTATTTATAGATGAGTAAAAACTACTTTTTCACTTTATAGCGCTATAAAAAATGATGAATATACAAAACAAAATTTTAAAAATTCAGTAAAAATAACTGATTGAATTTGGTGGAGGATTTTTTGAAATACTTTTATTTCTTGATTAATTATTTGATTATTTTTAGGTGTTATTACAAATATTTTAAAGATTTTTATTCCTAGTTGATTCAATTTTTATGAAGCTTCTCTTACTTGAAATTTTTCATTATTATCTTGATTAAATTTTTTAATATATTGAATTTTTGAATCAGTAATTAACAGTATTTCAATTGTTTATTTGATGGTATTTGTTTATCTTTTATACGAAAGAATTTTATTAGAAAGAAATATTTCAAATCCAATTAATCCAGATAATTCTGATGAGGAAAAAAACTCTAAAAAAATTGAATTATAAAATAAATTAGTATTTCTTAATAATCCGGATCAACAATCCACGGGAGAAAATATGTGTCGTTTATTTGCGGTAACCAGTGAAACTCCGCTGTCCCCGATGACTGCGCTTGAAGCATTAAATGTTATGAAAGAAGGCCATGACGGCTCCGGCGTCGGTCTTTTCCTGCGAGATCTGGGCGGCCCTTTTGAAGAGATCAAGGATGCTCCGATCCTGTCCGGCATTTTCACGGAAGAAGGTCTCAAGCGGCTCGATATTTTTATGATGAATATTGGGTTTATGACCAAATATAAAGTCAGTGTCAAAGTCCCGAAAAAAAACAATCACGGGATTCCCAAACGAGATATTTACCTGATCCGCGCTTATGAATACCCCGAAGAATGGGAAGATACGGACTGGGAAGAAAAATCCCGACGCTTGATGATGATCCGCTTAAAACTTCGGGAAATGGGCGAGGAAAAAAAAGACATGATGGTTTTTTCCTTCTGGCCGGATGTCATCATGTTAAAGGAAATCGGCGACCCCTTATCCGTCGGGCAGCACCTGCAGCTTGACCGCAAGGATCTTCAGGCCCGGATCATCATGGCCCAGGGCCGG
>JBEPWB010000044.1:0-9787 GCA_041642635.1 bacterium | reverse complement strand
TTATAAATGCAGAATTAATTTAGCCGATTTAGAAACAGTTAACAAAAGAATTAATTCTGATGCTAAAAAAGCTAGAAGTGACAAGTCAGTTGCTTTTGCAATCGAAGTTTATAAAAAAGTAGAAGAAAAATTAAACCAATGAGTTTTGGTTACTGATATGTGATTAGATGAAGATGAATTAGCTTCATTAAAAGATTTACATTTGTTAACAAACAAAACTTTTGTTTATGCTTGTAATGTTTCTGAAGATATGATGGATTATTCTAGCAAGCAGTTAAAAGAATTAATTTGAATAACAGGGAATCAACAAGTAGTACCTATTTGTGCAAAATTGGAAGCAGATATGATAGAAATGTCAGCAGAAGAAAAAGATGAATTTTTGAACGAAATGTGATTAAAAACTACAGGTTTGGATGATTTAATAAAAGCTTCATATGACGCTCTTGGTCTTATGTATTATTTTACTGCATGAGTTCAAGAAGTTAGAGCTTGGACTATTCCAAAATGAGCTAGTGCTCCTCAAGCTGCGTGAGTAATTCATACAGATTTTGAAAAATGATTTATCAAAGCTGATGTTGTTAATTGTGCTGATATTATAGAATTTAACGGTTGGTCTGGTGCTAGAGAAGCTTGAAAAGTTTCTTTGCAATGAAAAGATTATATCGTAAAAGATTGAGATGTAATTTTATTTAAATTCAATAATTAAAATTTTTAAAAAAATGAAAAAACTTATACTAGACTCAATGCAAAAATTAGATTTTTTTGTATGGTGACTTACATTGTTATTTTTTGTTGGGAGCTCATTAATTCTTGGTTGAGATATTATTAATTCACTTATTTGAGCTCTTTGAATTGTTGTATTAATGTTTTTTGTGTGATTAAGTATTGAATTAATTTTGGCTGCTCTAAGATGAGTTAAATGACTTTGAAAAATTACAGGATTCATTACAAATTGACCTGAAGCACTTGTTTTGATAGTTGGTTTGATTAGTTGAGATGTTTTATTTGCAGCAAGTACGCCTTTGGGTTCTAACTTTATGAATCCTATACTTTTGTTAACAGCATTAATTATTACCGGATATATTGCAAAATTACAAAATTTTAAATACTTAAAATTTTTCTTGTTTTGATTTTTAGTTTCTGCCGTTATCGCTGTTTTATTTTTCCTTCTTCCACAAAGTTTTTATATTTATTGGATTATTCTAGCTTTAATTGTTTGAATACTTTTATTCATGAAAAGAATTGAAGTTGAACATTCAGAAGAAGAATCAGAAGAAAAAGTTTCAAAATTATATTTACCAATTTGAATAATAATTTTGCTTACTAGTTGATATTTTCTTGATCCAGTTGTAAATTTTACAGCTGACGCTAGCCTTGCTCCAAAATGAATAATTTGATTTTTGGTTTTGGCAACATTAACTAGTTGGCCAGAGTTTAAGTCAGTATTATCATTATTAAAAAGAAGCAAATTAACAGATGCATTTGAAAATATTTTGGTTTCAAATATTACTAATTTATTACTTGCTGTTATCTGAGTTACAATTTGGTTATTTATAAAATAGTTGACAAATCACATTTTTAAATTATACATAATATATTATATTGTGTATAATTTTTTTATGGGAGATAAACATTATATAGATTTTTGAAAAAATGTTATTTGAACTCTTGAATTGAGAGATGATTTAACTCAAGAAAATAATTTTGAAGAAAATATTAAAGAATATAGCGAAAAAATTAATTCTATATTAGTTTTGGTAAGTTCAAATAATTATTCTTGACAAGTTTTGACTATAGATTCAAAAAAGTTTAATTTTGAAGCGGACTATTTTGCTCATGAATTTGTAAATTGAGCAATAATGACTTGATTAAACGATATTGATAAAAATATGTACTCTGCAAGAAGTACAGTTTGACTAATTATGAAATCTCAAGATTTTTCTCCAATAATCTGAACTACAAAAGATTGAAGCTCAATTTTTATAATTAATTGATCAGTAAAATCTATATTTTGAGATTTTTTTGATAAAGATATTTGAATTATAAATAATTTATGTATGGAGTTAGATAAATTATGAATTTATCCTTCTAATTTTTGAAAATTACATATTTGACCAGTTAATGAAAAAATTTTGAAAACTACTTATTTGGAATATTTAGGCTTAGTAAAAAATATTTCTTTTAAATATAGCTTTTTGGATTTTGATAGTTATTTTAAACCAGTTACAAAAGAGTATTGAATAATTAATCTCAATTTATTAATAGATGATATTTTACGTTCACATGGTTTTTCTATGTATGATATTGAAAATACTCAAAAAAATAAAAATTCTTTTTGCTATAATAGTGAGTTGAGAGAAAAAGTAGAACAAAATTATATATGAACTATTGCAAAAATAATTTAAAAAAAAAATTACAGATTTTAATCTGTAATTTTTTTGAATTTTGCTAGAAAAAATCATTCTGATTCTACACTTGGTAAAACTCTAATTGTTTTTTCTATTTCTTTTTTGAAATGTTTGTTTTGAAATTTTGTTAACCCTGGTCTTGCAAATTCGTATTCAAAATTTATTTCTTGTATTTGCATTTGAGGAAAATTACAAAGAATCATATGACAAATATCTTCGTTTTCTTCTGGAGAAATAGTACAAGTACTATAAACTAATTCTCATCATTTTTTTAATAAATCAATTGAATTTTGAATTATTTGTTTTTGTAGCTTGTAGTTTTTCTTAACTACTTCTGTTGACCAATAAGCATGAGATTTTTCAATATTTGTGTTAAATTTTCATTCTGCACTACAAGGTAAATCTGCAATTATATAGTCAAAATATTCTTTGTATGTAGAATTATTTTTTAAAATATTTCTAGCATCATTTTTGATTATTTTTGTATTTTTTACTCATTGTCTTTCAAGAGTAAATTTTAGTTTTTCTATTCTTATTGCGTTTAATTCATTAGCAATAATACTTCAAGAATTCTTCATTTTATCAGCAGCTTGTGAAGTTTTTCCTCCTGGAGCAGCAGTAAGATCTAAAACTTTTGCATTCTCTTTTATATCAAGAATCTCTACAGGAATTTGGCTAGAAATAGATTGCAAATATATATATCAATCTTTTATAATTTCAGAATCCCAAAGAATTTTTTCATCTCAACTAATTATTTTGTAAGTATTATTAAAACCTTGTATTTTTTTGTATTCTATGTTATTTTTTTCTAGAAAATCTAGAACGATTTTTTTTGAATCTTTTTTTAAATTATTTATTCTAAAACTTGTATTTCTTTTTTCAGTGTTAAATCATTCAAGACAAATTTTTATATCTTCTTTTGAATAAATTTCGTTAATTTTTTCTATAAATTCTTTATTTAATTTATTTATGTTTGACATTTTTTTAAGTTATATATAATAAAAATAGTTTATCGGGGTATAAGTCTCAGTTGGAAGAGCTGTTATATCAATAGATATAATGTGCGTTGGTTCAAGTCCAACTACCGCGACCAATTTTTAAGTCTAGCTAAAAAGCTAGACTTTTTCTTTTATTTTTTTCAGAGATTTTCTAATTCTTCATTTTTTTCTTGCATATATTTCATAAATTCTTTTTTTCTAAATTTGTAAATATAAAATCAAACTATAGCAAATATTAAAATCATTAATTTTCAAATATGTTCGAGTATTATTTCATAATATTCTACAAATAATACTCATAATCATATTATTGTTACTGCCCGAATTATTGAACCAATAATATTGTAAATCATAAACTTCATATTCTTCATTCACATACTTCACGCTATAAATGGTAAGAAAGCTCTTGTCATTGGATGAAATTTTCAAAGAATTATTCAGATAGCTCACCATTTATGTATAGATTTTTTTAGGTATTTTACTTCAGTTAATCATATTCCAAACCAGTTTCAATATTTTTCAAAAAAACTATCTCAATAATATTTTCAAAGCAAATATCAAATGTAATTACCTATAACTGCTCAAATTGACGCGATTATCATTAAATATATTAGATTAGTTGTACTAATTTTTCAAAAAAATCAACCAACTATTAATAAAATATTTTGTCCTGGAACTACTACTCAAATAACAGGGAATGCTTCTATTAAACTACTTGTAAATCAAATAAAATAGTTCCATGATCATAATCATTCTACTATTAAACTAACCCATTCTATAAAATTTTCTATCCATTCTTTTTTGAATATTGCAATTAGTGCTAAAACTATTGTTAATCAAATTAAGGCAATATTTATTATTTTTATAATTAAGGCAACAATTTTTTTTATTTTTTCTCTCATGTAAAACATTTATATTAATTATTTTTTTTATATTAACTAATTTTTGTAAAATTAACAGTTTAAATTAAAAAATTAACTAGTTATTGTTTTTAATTTGCATTTTATTGTTTTTAAATACAATATTGACTGATATATTTATATTTAAATAAAATTATGGACTTTATAAAAAACAGATTTGTATTTTTTGGAATATCTTGATTTTTAGTAATAATTTCAATTTTATTCTTGTTGTTTTCTAGGTTAAATTTGTGAATCGATATGACTGGTTGAGTTAGTATAGAATACACTTACCAAGATAATGTAGTTGCTGAGCAGATAGAAACTGATTTACTTGAAGAATCTAGTGAAATTACTTTTGAATGAAATCCCGTTATTAATGATATTAATTCATACAAGGTAACATGAGAAAATATTTTGGTTGTTGTTGCATGATTTAATACAAATATTAGCGATGAAAACCTTGATAATTTAAAAGCTACTTTTAGAGATAAATCATTAGCTGTATTAGAATCTTATGATCCAGAAGTTGAAGAGTCATCATATCAAAATATTGGTAAAAGTTTTTGAGATTATATTAGAAATACTGCTATAATTACATTATTAATAGCTATTATTGGTATTACTATTTATGTTTCCTTTGCATTTTCATGAGTTGTGTCTTGAATAAGTGTTTTTTCATTTGCTACTATTACTTTAGCGACACTTTTTCATGATGTTATTATTTCTACGTGATTATATGTTTTAGCTTGAATGCTTTTTTCACAATTTCAAATAGATACATTTTTTATAACTGCACTTTTAACGATTTTAGGTTATTCTATTAATGATACTATTGTTATTTTTGATAGAATTAGATCTAACTTAAAAATGTATTGATGAAAACAATGAAAAAATTGAAAAAAATTATATGAAATAATTAATTTATCAGTAAAACAAAGTATAAGGAGAAGTATTTATACTAGTTTAACTTTATTATTTGTTCTTATTACAATATTTATTTTTGGTCCTGAATGAGTTAGCTGATTTATTCTTGCTATGATTTTTGGTACTATTGTTGGTACTTATAGTTCGATATTTGTTGCTGCGCCGATATTGTATGAAGTAAATAAAAATAAAACTCTAAAAATTTATAAAAAAGAACAAGTAAATCCAGAGGATAAAATAGTTGTATAAATTATTTTTTAAAAAGACAAATTTTAATATAAAAAATTTGTCTTTGTTTTTATAATATATATTTAATTTTAAAAAATGGTAAATCATCTTTGAATAATAATGGATGGTAATCGCAGATGGGCAAAATCCAAACATTTACCAAACATAATATGACATAAAACTTGAGCAGATAATGTAAAAAAAATTACTTCTTTAGCTCAGATTAGATGAATAAAATATTTGACTCTTTGGGCATTATCAACAGATAATTTGTGGAAAAGATGAGAAGAGGAAATAAAATGAATTATTTCTCTTATTGATAATATAGAAAAATTTCTTTGAGAAATGTTAGAAAATGATTTGAGATTTGAAACTATTTGAGATATTACAAAATTACCAGAAAAATCTCAAGAAGTACTTAACAATGTAAAAGAAAAAACAAAAAATAATACATGAATAACTTTAGTTATAGCTCTGGTTTATTGATGACAAGATGAAATAATTAGAGCTACAAAAAAAATTATCAGTAATTGAATTGATCCAGAAAAATTAACAAAAGAAGAATTCAAAAAATATTTAGATACTTGAAAATATCCTAATCCAGATATAATAGTTAGAACTTGATGAGATGTTAGACATAGTTGATTTTTGCTTTTTAATAGTGAATATAGTGAATATTATTTTACTGAAAAAAAATGGCCAGAATTCGATGAGATTGAGCTTGATAAAGTGATAGATTTTTTTAACAGTTCAAAAAGAAATTTTTGAAAATAATAATTATTAAATTTTTAGATTATGCTTCCATCTTGGTATGATAAATATAAATTATTTATTGATAAATCAATAGAAATATATTTTTTGAATTATTTTGAAAATACAAATAATTTGGGTTTTGATGAATTCAAAGAAGCTTGTGTTTATGCTTGTAAATGATGAAAAAGAGTTAGAGCAATTTTAGCACTTGAATTTTATATTATTTTTTCATGAAAAAAATTTGAAGAAATTCATTATGAAGATGATATTACAAAATATTTAATTGCTATTGAAATTTTGCATGCATATTCTCTGGTTCATGATGATTTACCTTGTATGGATAATGATACTATAAGAAGATGAGAATTAACAACTTGGAAAAAATATAATGAAACAACTGCAACTCTTGTTTGAGATATGCTTAACACACTTTCTATAGATTTGGTTAATTCTATTTGAAGTCAAAAATTGACAAGTTATTTTGCAAAATCTGCTTGATTTGAATGAATGCTTTGATGACAAGTTTTAGACTTATATTATGAAAGAAATTCATGACAATTAACTTATGAATTTTTAAAATTAACTCATGACAAAAAAACTTGAGCTCTGATTGATGCTAGTATTGTAGGTTGAATTTATATTGCTGAAAAAATATTTGCAGATAGAGAAGATATTTTGAAACAAAATCTTGATTTATTTTTGAATGATTATAATGATTTTTGATATAATGTTTGATTAGCTTTTCAAATAAAAGATGATTTATTAGATGTTGAATGAACTGCTGAAGAAACTTGAAAAAGCGTATGAAGCTGAGAAAAAAAATGATTTGTTCATTTTCTTTGATTAGAAAAAACCCACAAAGAATTAAACAGAATAATGGATTCATTATTCTTAAAATCAGAATTACTACATTCAGAAAAAATAGATTTTTTATTAAAATATATTGCTACAAGAAAAAAATAAACCAAAAGATTTATCTTTTGGTTTATTTTATTATTTTATCAATTAGTCAATATTTTAGTGCTTCTTCAGCTGACATAAAATTATCTCTATCACAATCTTTTTCCACTTGTTTTAAGTCTTTTCAAGTATGTTTTGCTAAAATCTTATAAAGAGTATTTCCAGTTTTTATAATATGTTCTGCAGCCAATCTAATATCACTTGCTTGTCATTCAGCTCATCCTAATGGTTGATGAATCATTATTTCACTATGAGGTAGCGAAAATCTTTTTCCTGGTTCTCATCAAGCCAAAATTATAGAACCCATACTTGCAGATAATCATATACTTACAGTATGAACTGGACATTTTACATATTGCATAGTATCATAAATAGCTAATCAAGCAGTAACGTGTCATCCTGGAGAATTTACATACATTGTTATTGGAGCTTTTGGGTCTTGTTTTTCTAGGAATAGTAATTGCGCAATTACAGTATTTGCAACGTTACTATCTATTCATTCTCACAAAAATATAACTCTGTCTTCTAACAATCTAGAATAAATATCATAAGCTCTTTCTCAAGTAGGTGTTTTATCAATTACAGTTGGAATAAGTGTACTTGTTATTTGTTTTATTTCTCTTTTTACCATTATTATATTTATTTACTTATATAAATCTATACATTATAATAATAATTAAATTAAAAAATCAAAATTTTGTTAAAAATTATTATCTTAAAAATATAATCACTCTTTTGTCAATAGCTAAAAACTTGCAAAAAATCAAAAAAATAGTTTAATGAAATCATTATTTTCCCACAAATATATTTATATATATATAATTATGTATTTTTATGCAAAAAATAAATAAAGGTTTTACATTAGTAGAATTAATAGTTGTAATTACAATATTAGCAATACTATGAACAATTGGTTTTATATCTATTCAGTGATACTCTAAGCAAGCTAGAGATGTAAGTAGATTATCTACAATGAAAAATATAGAAAAACTATTAGAACTTCATTATATAAAAAATGAGAGTTATCCTGAGGTTGAATCCGATTGAAAAGTAACAATAACTGCAAGCTGAGTAATTATATGATATCAATGATATTTTTGAGATAAAACTTCTAGACTTATAACTATGAGCGAAACTCCACTTGATCCTATTGATAAATCAAAATATGTTTATGCCACAAATGCAAATAAAACAAAATTTCAACTTTTATGATTTATGGAAACAAATAGTCAAATGGCTTTTATAAATCATTCCTATGCAAATACTAATTATTTAAATAGGGAACCGAAAAGTATATGAAACAATATTTGAATTATTATTAATGAAGATAATTCTCCTGTATCTGAAAATTTAGATATTTGAAATTGAAATACTAATTATAAATTAATTTTTAATGGTAATGATATTGTGACATGAAGTTGAAATATATTATTTTCAAATATGTATAATAGAAACAAGGATTTAATCAATGATAAATCTAACGCAGCCTTAGATGAAAGTTTAATTGGATATTGGGATATGGAAACAACTAGCATGAGTTGAAGTCAGGTTGTATTGAAAGATTTTAGTAAGTATTGAAATAATGCCAATTGTTATAATAGTTGAGTATTAGTAAATTGTTGAACTAATTGATTTTGACCTCAGTTTTTAAATTGAAACTGAAAAATTTGAAATTCAATGATTTTTGATTGAATTGATGATTCTCTACAGATTAATGATTTTCCTGAGTTAGATAAACTTACAATTATCGTAAAAATAAAATATAATAGGGTATCGTGATGAGGTAACCAAAATATTATATCTTATGATTGATGATCAGAGTGAGCATATTTTTTAAGAATAGATTCTAGCAATAAAGAAAGTAAAAAAACTTCTTTTTTTACTTATGTTTGAACAAGTCCTGAACTTAGAGTTTCTACAAATCTAAATTCAGAAAAAAATTGAGAAACATATTTTCTTTCATGAGTTTATGATTGAAATTATTTAAAAATTTATAAAGATTCATTGTTATATGGAAATAATATTAGATGACCTATAAACTATTCTTGAAGTAATTGAATTTTGTATATTTGAAAATGAGATTCTTCAAATAAAAATTTTTTAGATTGAGTAATTGATGAAATCCGTATATATAATCGTGGATTATCAGAGCAAGAAATAAAAGCACTTTATAATTATTCTAATTAAATTTACATTATTATATAAACATAACTTATGCAAAACAAAAACACTGCATTTACATTAGTGGAACTAATAGTAGTAATAACTATACTAGCAATACTATGAACTATCTGATTTATCTCACTACAATGATTTGCTTGAGAATCAAGAGACAGTAAAAGAATAAGTGACTTGTGACAAATAAGAACATGATTATGAATAGAGCAAGCAAGAGAATGAAAAGTTCCAATGCCAGAAGAATCTGTGACAGTAACTAATTCATGAAGTAATCTAACTATTCAATGATACGCTGGAACATGAACATTAAATACTTTAAGAATAAGTGATAATGCAAAAGATCCAAGTGATAATAAATATTATACATACACTACTAATGCAAACAGAACAAAATTCCAACTATTAACAATGTTAGAAAACACACAAACAGCATCTA
>JBEPWB010000043.1:0-10258 GCA_041642635.1 bacterium | reverse complement strand
GGCATATCAGCTACTGCTGATCATCAAGAAATGTTATCATTTGGTAATACTTGTATAGGTAATGAATTAACTTTTGTTAAGTCTACTTCTTCTCAAGTATTAATATTTTTTGCATACAAATATAAATAAACTTCTCAAGTTTCAGTTGGAATAAATCATTCATTAACAGAAATACGAAATTTCTTCAATCTTTCATCAATAACTGTAATATCAAAAATTTGATCTACAACTTCTTGAACTAAAGTATCGGATCTAATATTAAAATCTTTATCAATATGTATAATTTCCTCTGAAATATTTGCTTCATCATTGATACTAGGCTCTCATTCTCAAGAATATCTATAAAATATTTTATATTCATAAGATGTTTCTTCTCATGAAGTATCCAAATAATCTTGAAATCAAAAGTCTTCTAAAAAGATATCTTCATTTGCTTTAACATTATAGCTACTTACCTTAAATCAATCATAAACAATAAAGTTTTCTTTTCTAAAATCGCTATTATCCGAAACGCTTCATGTAACAAAGTTAATAGGACTAACAGAATTAATAGAATAATTCTTATATTCAGTTTTATCACAAATATTAGTTCATTCTACTGATCAATCTGCAGTACAAACATTTTTTAATGATAAATAATAAACATCATAATATGAATCATATTTTAATCAGTCTATTAAAGCTGGTATATAATCTATTAACCTATCATTTTTTTCTCAATAAGGTAATCAATCATGTAACTGATCAATTATACTACTAAAATTGACTAAAAAATATTCATATCAGTTAGAATAATCCCCTGTTTCAATAAAGCTAGTTTCTTCAATACATTCTTCTCCAAGAAAAAATCAAGTACATACTTCTTCAGTTTTGTAATATCAAGTTATTATTTTTTCTTCATAAGAATATAACTCCTCTATACTGAACTCTAAAGTTGTTGTATTTTCTTCCTCTTTGTTATAAACATCTTCAATTTGGATATTTTTATCACCATAATAATCTAACAAATCTCAAAGTATAAGATTTTCTATAACTGCTTTTATTCAAAATTCATAATAATAATTTTTTATATCAGTTAGAAAATAACCATCTTTATTAGTTCTTAAAGTATCATAAGTAGTCTCATAACATAAATAATCATCATAATCTGAATCTGTGTCACAAGTATAAGGATACAAATAACCTCACCTAGCAGCAAATGAATTTTCTGTGAAAATAATAAATAAAAAGAAAAAGAATAATATTGATATTAAAATTTTTTTCATATACATAAATAGTTTAAAATAATATAAAAAATCAAAAACAGTAAAACTGTTTTTGATAATAAAATTAGTCTTGTATATTAACATCAATATCTCAAGTTGGGTCTATTCTATCAGTTTCTACAATAGTACAAGAAGAAGTTTGATATGGATAGTCAGCTGAAATTCTTCAACTAGCTCAACCCGAATTACCTACTTGTCCTCAGTTAGTATAACCAGATGAACAAGAAGTTCTTCTATGATAATAAGCTACTTTTGTAGTTTTTGTTCAGTAACATGTTCTAGTTCAATTTTGTGACCAAGAATCACATCTTGTAATTTTACATGGTTCATTATTTACAGACTTTATACATATATAATCTGGATTAGCCGCTACTTTTTCTGTTCATTGTAAAAAACCAAAATAAGAAGCAAACGAAATAGCTAGAACTGCAAATATAGCAATTCAAATTCTAGTGTTATTCTTTTTTCACATAATAAAAAAATTAAATTTATAAAATACTATTATATTAAATCATATTTTTCATAAAAAAACAAATTTTTAATCAATATGATAAAACGGCAATTCAACAGTTCAAGAAATATCTAATAATCTATGTCAAACACTTTTCCAAACTCATTTTTCTCTATCTAGAGTCCACCAAGCTGGCCATCTCAAGAAATTATTCTCAACTAAAAAATCAAAATCTATTGGATATCAATTATTTTCCTCTGAATATTTTAATAAAAATTCCAAATCTTCATTAGTTAATTCTCAATACAATCTATCCGCATTATCAAACAATTCTTGCATATGATATACTTGGTTTTGTAAAATAACTGGATTTCAAGATTTTGTATATAATTCTTTTCAAGAAACATTGTCTATTATTTGAATATATGGCATTCAAAATGTTTTCATAGTATTTCAAACAAATCATGAAACAGGAGAAAAAGTGTCGTTTTCTAATAAATTTTCATTATTATCATCCCTTGTAAATTGGTATAAATATATTGAAATATTTTTTCATTCATATTTTTTATCAGTATCATCACTATAATACAATCAGTCATAAGGAACAAAATATTTTGATCAGTCCATTTCTACTATATAATATTTTGCGTTTGTAAAATCACTAGAATTTTGCTCATTAATTACAATTTTTTTATCCGCTTCGTGCAAAATAAAATTAACAGAAATATCTTTATAACTTACAGGAGAATTATAATTATTCATTCATATAGTAACAAAAGAATCAGAATATCAATCCAAAGTTACTCTAAATCTCAGATGGGAAAATGATGGAACTTCAGTTGAATATTCAAATTGTCAATTTTGACTAACTCAAATAACTTCTCAAATATTTAAAAATTCTATATTTGCTCAAGTTATTGCATTTCAATCCTGATCTATTATTGTTGCTGTCAAATTTAGAGTAGTTTTATCTTCATCTCAATCTCTATTTTCATTTGATTTATTATATTCTCATTTTAAATCATAAAAATATGATAAAAGTTGATTTTGATTAGATGAAAGTGTTGAATTCTCTAAATCAGAAATAACTTTATTAATGTTATTATTTTTATCAAAAACATTAACATTTAGAATTGAATTTAATTGATAAGTTAAAGGATGCTGTAAATCTTTTTCAAATATTATTTTATGAGCTGAAGAGGAATTCATTCATCAATATATTTGATTATTTTCATAAGCTTTAAAAATATCTAAAATTGCTAAATTTTTATATACTTCTTCTTCAAAAATTTGAGATTCTTCCCTAAATCTATATGGAACATAACTAATATCTCAATTAGAATCTTCCATTCCTATAACAAAATTTTCATCCAAAGGATCAAAATCAATATTTTCATATTCTCTAAATTCTTCTAAAAAATCTCAAAAACTCTCATAATCTTCCGGGTTAATTCAGATATCAGAATAATTATCCTCATTTAAAATATCCGTAATTAATTCGTCATTATGAGTTTGTCACTCATAACTATTTATATTATTTATAGTATTATCTCAGTTATTATCTTTTGGATCTATTGAGATGAAAAAAAACAAAAAAATAGCTAATAACAAAAAAACAGGAAAAATATAAAAAAAATTTTTTTTCATTTTCGTGGGGAATTAAATTTTATACTAAAAATAGTATATAGAATAATTTTTAAAAACAAATAAAAATCAGTAAAAAAAGCTTTACAAAAAGCTTTTTTTACTGATAAATAAGTTTTATTTCATTCAAATAAAAATATTTTTGTTATTTAATTTGTTTGAAAGATAAACAATAAATACTTTTGAAACCCACATAACTGTAAAAAGAGAAATAATTATTCATAAACCTAGCATTAATCAAAATCATTTTATCAGATTTATTCAAAAAATGAATAAAATTAATGAAACAATTAATCAAGTTATGTTAGAATCCCATATTGCAGAAAAAGATTTTTTATATCATGTTAAAGTTGATTTTTTAATATCATGTCAGTTTCTTAATTCATGTTTTACTCTTTCAAAGATAAGAATATTAGCATCAATTGCCATTCAAATTGATAATATCAGACCTGCAACAGAAGCTAAAGTTAAAGTAACTCATAAAACTTTTACAACAGATAACACAATAAGTACATATATAAATAATGCAATAGAAGCAGCTAATCAAGACAATCTATAAGAATAAATCAAAAATGCAAAAATTAATAAAAAACCACTAATTCATGCAACAATTAATTGTTTTAGAGAATCTCATCAAATTTTTGAATCAATAACTCTTTCAGAAGTTAAGTATATTGGAGCAGGAACAACTCAAGTATTTATATTACGTGATAGCTGCGTAGCTTCCTCTGGAGTATAATCTCAAGTTATTACTGCTTTACCTCAATAAATTGGTTGATTAATAACTGGAGCAGTTAATAATTCTCATCAAACAAAAATAGCCATTTGTTGTCATACTAATCTACTTGATAGTTCTCAAAAAATTTCAGCTCATTCACTATTAAAAACTAACTCTACCATTGGTCTGTAAGCTTCATTATATTGAACTGATGAATTTGAAAAATAAGTATCATCTAGAACTCTACCATTAGAGTCAGTAGCGTTTACCCATTCAGAAGGAGTTGAAGAAATAAACAAATACTCATAAGTTTCTTCTTCTTCATTAAAATCATAAATCAAAAATCCTTCATCTCAATTTGTCATTGTGACTTCATTTAGTTCTGACGAAGAAATACTTCAAGTACTACTAATAATAGAATTAATATCAGAAACTACTGATGATTGAGTTTTTTCATAGTTAATAGTATATTTATCAGATATAACTCAAAAATCTTCTCAAGACTCAAATTCTTCAAAAGCATTTTCAGCAATATTAATTCTTTCATCTATACTTTCTTGAGTGATTTCTCATCTCATTTCTTTAAAACTAATTTTAACAACTCTTCATATTGCTGCTTTTGCTTTTTCAATATTGTCAGAATTTTCTAAATCATCATTTCATTTAAGAGGAATTTGAACAATAATATGCCTTTCCCCTGCATAAGATGCATCATTAATTTCTGAATCATTAATATTTAATGCTTCAATTCTTCTATCAATAATTGATTTTAATCATTCAATTATTTCATTTTCTTTTGATGAATTATACCCTTCTTCTTCCTTTGCTTCTGATAAATCAACTCTATAATCTAATTCGATTCATCATTGTAAATCAAGTCAAAGTTTGTATTCTTTTCCAGAAAAAGGAACTTGAATACCGTAACTATGCCAAGGAAATACATAAGTAAAAAGTAAAATAAAAGCTATAAATATCAAAAATAATCTAAAAATAATATGTCTCATAAAATATAAATATATAAAAATTATAAAATTTCACTACCAATTATATTTTTTTTCTCAAAAAGTAAAAAAATAATGACAAAAATCATTATTTTTCTACTTTTTTAAAAATATAATTGATTAAATAACTTCTGTTTTTTCTAAAGAGTTATCTTTTTTGTTAGCTAATTGTCAGCAAGCAGCATCGATATCATCTCACATTGTAGCTCTAATTGTTGAAACAACTCAATAATGAGCTAATATTTTTTGAAATTTTTCAATTATAAATTTTGGAGTTGCAGAATATTCAATTCATCAAGCTCATTCTCCTGGATTATATGGAATAAAATTAACGTGTGCTAATTTTCATTCTAATAATTCTCACAATTCATGAGCTAGTTTTATATGATCATTAACTCAGTTAATCATTATATACTCATAAAAAATTCTTTTGTTTGTCTCATTTGTATATTCTTCCAAAGAAGCCATCAAATCTTTCAACGGATATGTGTGATCTACAGGCATTATTTCTCTTCTTATTTCATCATTTGGTGAATGAAGACTGATTGCTAATCAAGCTTGTGGAAAATCTTTTGTAAATTTTTTGATACCAGGAACAATTCAACAAGTAGAAACAGTTACTCTTCTGTTTGCAAGGTCAAATTTTTGTTGGTTAGTTGAAACATGTATTGTTTCTTTTACAACTTCGTAATTAAGCATTGGCTCCCCCATTCACATAAAAACTATATTTCTTAATTTATTTCATTCATCATTTAAAAGTTTTGCAGCAAAATAGATTTGTTCAATAACTTCATAATTTGTAAGATTTTTTAACAATCCTAATTTTCAAGTCGCACAAAAAGTACAAGCCATCGGACAACCGGCTTGTGAAGATATACAAAGAGTTACTCTTCATGATAGATGTCTCATTATTACAGCTTCAATATATTCTCAAGTTTCAGTTTTGAAAAGCATTTTTGTAGTTTGTCAGTTAGAACTAGTTTTTAAAGTATCTACTTCCAAAGAATAAAAAAAACAATTTTCTTTTAATGCTTCTCTTACTTTTACAGAAAGAGTATTCATTTCATCAAAATCTGTTATGAAATTTTTATAGATTGCATTTTCTATTTGTTTGTATCTAAAAGGTTTTTCTCCGATACTTTCTAAAAGCTCTTTAACTTTTTTTTCATCATGTATAGAAATTTTTTGCATTTAATTTTTTATTTGTTATATTTAAAATATTATATATGATAATTTACATTATTTTTCTATTTTGTAAAGATGAAAAACCTAAAAAACGCAACTTCTATAGTAGAATCCCTAGTTGTAGTAACTATTATAGTTATATGACTTACTTGAGTTTATAATATTTACTCAAAGTCAATGGATTTAACGCAAAATGTAGAAAATAAAATACAAGCAATCCAAATTGCAAGAGAGTGAATAGAAGCTGTTACAAATATCAGAGATACTAACTGGTTTTTATTTTCAGCAGATAGAGAGAATTGCTGGAATACACTAAATTACGATGAAAATTGTATATGAAATCCCTCTGCTTTAACTAGAATATGAGATTGAGAATATAGAATATATAAAGATATCGATAATAGATGGATTTTAGAAGCCTGAAATAATATAGCAGATTTTAGTAGTGAAGTTTATAGAAATAATTATATGGTTTATAGAGAGAGTAATTGATTGTATACTCAAAATTCTTCTTTAACAAACATTGAAGAATTATCCCCAATTTATACTAGAAGAATAGAAATAGAAAATATAGCTTCAACACCCAATTATCCCGAAACTTTTGAATGAATGCTTGTAAAAAGTATAGTTAATTGGTCAAATGATTGAGAAGTAAGTGAAATAGAATTAGAAACAATTCTTACCAACTATAAAAAATAGAAATACTTTTAAAAAGTATTTCTATTTTTTATAGCAATTCACTTATTTTAGTTTTTGTGTAATCCTGCGTATTATTAATTTTTTTGTTATTGTCGTGATTTATAAATTTATAATAAGATTTTTCTAGATAATCTTGTTTATCTAAATATTTATCTTTATCATAAAGTCATGCTCATAATTCATTAACCATTACATCAATAATTGGATTTCACTCTCATTCAAATTTACTAAATCTTCAAGACACATCTTTTATGTAATCAGAGAAAAATTCAAAAGTTTCTTTGAAAACTTTTTTTCTTTGATCTTCTGTGACTCAATTTTCTTCTAAATCATATTTTCTTAATTTTTTTAATTCATTAATATACATCATATATATTTCTTTACTTGTGGGTCTTCATAAACCTCAAGTTGGATCAGATGATATTTTTGTGATTCATCAATGACTCAGAGCAATTGGGTTTTTTTCATAAACTCAGATTGTAATGTCATCATCTTTTACATTAAATTCTGGATCACTATGAACTCATCTCAAAAATTTATAATAATTATCATAAACTGGATTTTCATCGCTTTTCATCGCCACATAAGGATCTCTAAGAGATATATATTCGTTTAAGGTTTTTCAATACGACGTCCAAAACTTATAGGCTGCTTTTACTTTTTCTTCAGGATTTTTCATAGACTTCATGGCTTCGAAATCTTCTGAAGCTTCTGGTAACTTATCCTTTATTAATTCTCTGATAAAATTAGAATACAAATTAAGTGAGTCTGAATCTTTATTAAATAAAAGAGTTACAAAAGGAGAAGAAAATCACATTCACATAACCTTATTAAGTAAAACTTGATCAAAGTTTTTTGAGTATTCAGTTACGGCTAACACAAAGGGTACAGCATTCATTTCAAATGAACTAGCATTTTTTCAAAGAACTTTATCAATTGCTCAAACAGCATTCGCATAACCTAAATTTTTTAATTCTCATAGAAAATAACTAATCCTTCATTCCGTTGTTATTTTGTTACCAGCCTTCATAGCTCAATCATCCATTTCATCGTTCATACCTCAAGCTAATGCTCAACCATAATCTTTATCAAGTCTTGATCTAATTGTTCAATTTTTAGCTCTTTTTCATAGCCAACTTTCAACTAACCTTTCTTCGGTAAAATAAATTGGTTGTGGTTTTCACTCAGGTGATTTTGCATTGTCTATTTCTTCTTTATGTTTCCTCAAAAACTCATTTGTTCATCAAAGTCTTTTGTACCAAATAAGACTACCTGAATATTTTTTTAAATGTTTTGGATAAAGACTTCAATATTTACCAATAACTGTCATCATAGCAGCAACAAGCTCATATTCTTCAGAATCTTTATTGAAAAGTATTTTTTCAATTTGTTTTATCATATCTTGCGAACCTAGTGACTTCAAGTTATTAACTATTTCATCAGTTAAAGATTTTTCTTCTTGTTCAGCAGAAGATTTCATAGACAAATAAAATTGTGAATCTGATCAAGCAACCCCCTTAGCCATATTTTGAGCAAACTTTAATGCTTTTAATCTATTTCATCTTTCCATATTTTTTTTGATTGTATCTGGAAAAAATTTAAAAGCAGTAATCATATCACTAATACTCATTTTTGACATTCTTCTACTAAGAAGACTTCATTTCATATTTTTTTCTCAAATTAACTCTTCTTCAGTTTTATCGATATTATTAATATTTTTTGTATAAGGAGTCATTTTATGTTTTTTTATTTCAAAAAAAAGTTGAGAAAAATTATTACCTCTATTTTGTCATGAAGAAGTTTTGAAAATTTTTCAATCTTCGTTTTCCTTAAATTCTCAAATTACAAAATCTACAGAATTTTCACTTATAGAATTTATTTTGATAGAAGTTCCATCACTTCAAACAAAATATCTAATTCATGGATAATCTACGCTGTTAGTATCAACATTTTTTATATCTGAATCTAGAACTATTTTATCTTTATTTTTTCATCAAAGCGCTAAATTACCAAATTTTTCTATACCTTCTGTATTTCAAAAAATTTTAAAATCATTAAAATCATTAACTTTTCTGGCTCTTTTTAAATCTCCTTCTTTAAAAACATCATAAAAATCATTAAAAGAAACATGAGTAATAGCTTTTCATTCATTTACAAAAACTCAAGTATCATCAATTTTTTCTATTAAAAATACAAAATTATTTTTATCATCTTCAATAACCATTTCAGAAGGGTCAAAATTAATAGTTGATCCTTCACTATCAATTGTATCCAATCTATTTTTTAATTGGGAAGAATTTTTTATTTTATCTTCAGGAACTAATTCTTTATCATCCAAATCTTCTTTTTGATAAAATTTTATAGACAAATTTTTATTTTCAGCATTTGAAATATCTAATAACAAATTATAAAATTTTTCGTATAAAAACTTTTCTTCTGGTCATTTCAAATCTTGCCTATATCACGAATCAAGAGTAATATCTTCTAAAATTATCATTTTTGATTCAGCTACGCTTCAATGATCTAACTTTTTAACTAAATAATAACTAACAGATTTTTTTCCTTGTTTATCAATATTTTCTATAGTCAGGATACTTCACACCTTAAAATTATCAATAGTATTACGAATATAGGGAGAAATATTTTCATCCTCTTTAATCATGCTAACAAAGCCAGGATGAATATTTTGTTCTTTTCACTCAGGAGTAATATTTTGCAAAAAACTTTCTTCTAAAGAATTATTTATCTCAATATCATCATTATATTTTGTAACAATTCTTTTTTTCAATCTCTCTGAAAATAAATAATCCGAAACATTTTTGTCAAAAGAAATATTTCCTAAATTAACAAAATATTTTTCCTTATCAATAGAATTAAAAATAGCTTTTAATTCTTCTAAGTTAATTCAAGTGATAATTTTTTTTGCATCCGTTTGAAAATTTTCAAAAATAGTTTTCTCTAATTCTGGAGTTAACAAATTTAATTTTTCTAATTCATAAAGAGAAATATTTTCACCTCCCAGTGATGCTATTCTTGCAGAATTGGTGAGGTTTAGAAATTCCCATGTACTGTTGCCGCCTGCCTGTGCTGCAAGATTGCCTGAGCCGGCAAAGCAGGCAAATCCTGTGAAAATAATTATTAACAAGAATCTGGTTACATGCCCCATGGCAGGTTTTTGTATCATATAATAAAGGGTAAATATAACAAAACAAAGCCATTGCCGCAGGGCAAAAAATTATATAATTAATCCTCTCAGGCATGTCAGGCATATGATCCTGGCCTTAACAAAATTATG